>JAEZBW010000307.1 GCA_023426765.1 Bacillota bacterium | reverse complement strand
GATCAAGGCCATCTCAGAAGCTGGCGGTTGCTTCGACGCAAAAAACGACAGGCACGTTGCCGCCATTGGTGAACAGGCAGCTGCACTTGCGAAGATTACTTCACGAAAACTTACCGTCCTGACGGGTCGGGCGGGTACAGGCAAGACATCTGTCCTTGGGGCCCTTTTGCTCTGCGAACAAATCGCACAAGGCGGCATACTGTTACTCGCCCCCACGGGAAAAGCCCGCGTCCGCCTGGGGCATGCCACCAATGCCGAGGCCATGACCGTTGCCCAGTTCTTAAATAAACTCAACCGCTACGACAGCGACCGGCAGCGACCGCTGCTCACGGGGACAGAGAAATACCGAGCAGAGCGGACTGTGATCATTGACGAAAGCTCCATGCTCACAATGGATTACTTAGTTGCTACCATTGAAGCACTAGACTTGGCCCATGTGCAGCGACTCATTCTGGTGGGAGATCCAAATCAGTTGCCTCCCATTGGTGTAGGCCGCCCGTTTGCTGATCTCATAGCCCATTTTGAGAACACCGATTTTTCTGCCGAAGATGGGACTCCCCTAAAAAATGCACTAGCGCGCCTGACCGTGGAAGTTCGAACCTCTACTTCATCTGCCGAACCCTCCGATGCTTTACGTCTGGCAGCCTGGTTTACTCGCGAAATCCAACCAGTGGATGCTGACCGGATATTGAGCGACTTAGAATCAGGAAAAAAACTCAATGATCTTGATGTATTATTTTGGAAAAATCCTGAGGAACTGCGTTCCAGCTTTTCTGAAGCCTTTATACGACACCTTGGGATGAAGGATAGTTCGGACATTTCAGGTTTTGATACCTCTCTTGGTTTCAACGAAGAAGGACTCCTACCATTTGAAAGTCCCAATGGGGCAGAACAGTGGCAAATATTGTCACCTGTTAGAATGAATCCGCACGGAGTTAATGAGCTCAACCGATGGGTCCAACGGTGCTTCCGGGGGAAAGAACTCAAGGCGGCAGCAAATCCTTGGGTCATTAGTCTAGGTGATGAAACTATCGTCCGGAAAGACAAAGTCATCCAGACCATCAACCAGTGGCGGGATGGTTTCGACAGCAAATCTGAAGAACATTACTTAGCCAACGGCGAGGTCGGAATTGCCGCTACTGAGAAGAGTGGTTATTTGAATGTTCTTTTCGCGAACCGTCCTCTCTGGCGATTTGGCTATAGCAAGCGAGATTTCCAGGGCGGTTCTGGACCTTTGAGTTTGGCGTATGCCCTCACCGTGCACAAGGCACAGGGTAGTGAATTCAAAAAAGTTTTTGTTGTATTACCGAAGAACTGTCGCATTCTTTCCAGAGAGTTGATTTATACCTCTATGACAAGATCTCGTGTGCAACTTGTATTGTTGATAGAGGGAGACAACCCATCTGGCCTGTTCGACTATTCACGCCCTGAGCGCTCAGAAACGGAACGTCGAAATACGAATATTTTCCAAGGTGTTGTAAGAAGTGGCGACGAAGAGACTCCCTATGCAAAACACCTTATTCACAGAGCTGAAAAAGGACATCTAGTGAGAAGCAAGTCAGAGCTTAACATCGCTGACAAGCTTTATCATATGGGTCTAGAGTACGAATATGAGCGCATTTGCGAAGGCACGGTTGAGCCAGGCCGGATGCGCCCAGATTTCTCATTCGTCACGGCCGGTGGCGACCTCATACTTTGGGAGCATCTTGGGATGTTAAACCGCCCAGATTATAAAGCTGGTTGGGAATGGAAGCTTAAGTGGTATGAAAAAAATGGCTTCTTCGAAGGAAAGAACCTTTTCACTACCCAGGATACCTACCAGCCCCCGGACGATTCCCGGGGACGTCTTGATTCTCAAATGCTGGCACAGACGGCACATAGGATCAAAGCACTTCTTGAATGACGCAGAGTTCTTTGAATGGTAATATTTCCGAGCATCCTTTTAGCATGGTTAAATTTTCTGGATAAATATCCGGACAACTGGAGCGACAGCCACTCTGAAAAGTCAATAATTACAAACAATTAAACAGCAAACTCGACTCCCCCCGCCCCCTCGACACCGTCCGTTACGGTTCAAAAAGTCAGAAATTTCAGCCAGGAAGCCGGTCCGGAAGGGCCGGCTTCTTCCGTTCTGGTCCGTTGACATCCCCCCTTTGCTTGGGTAGCCCTCCTCAAACGCCCGATTCCCAACAGCGGGCAAAATACGCCATAGGCCCGCCATACCCCATGATAATCACCCGCTTCGCGCCAAGCCCCACCGGGTTGCTCCACCTGGGCCACGCCTATTCGGCCCTGGCCGCCTATGCAGCAGCCAGGGAGGCCGGCGGGCGTTTCTTGTTGCGCATCGAGGACATCGATCCCGGGCGCTGCAAGCCGGAATTCTCCTTGGCCTTGATGGACGATCTCCGCTGGCTGGGGCTGACCTGGGAGGAACCGGTACGCTATCAGTCCGAACACATGGCGGACTATACGGCGGCCTTGGGACGATTGCAGGCCATGGGTCTCGTCTATCCCTGCTATTGCACCCGAAGCGAAATTCAGGCCTTGGCCGCGCCCCAGGAAAACGATGTGGAAGGGCCGGTCTATCCAGGCACATGCCGGGATCTCGGCGAATCCACCCGCGCGGCCCTGGCCGCGAACCGCCCCAACGTCTGGCGGCTCAACATGAGCCGGGCCATCGCCCAGGCCGGCGAACTCGTCTGGCACGACGACGAACGCGGGCAAGTCCGGGCCGATCCGGCCCGCTTCGGCGACGTGGTCCTGGCCCGCAAGGACGTGCCCACAAGCTATCACTTGAGCGTCGTCGTCGACGATGCCCTCCAAGGCGTCAGTCTGGTGACGCGCGGCGAGGATCTGTTCGCGGCCACCGACGTCCACCGCCTACTCCAGGCCCTGCTCGGCCTGCCCACCCCCCGCTACCGCCACCACGCGCTCTTGCGCGACGCCACCGGCCGACGCTACGCCAAGCGCGACAAGGCCCTCACCCTGCGCGCCCTGCGCCAAGCCGGCAAAACGCCCCAGGACGTGCGGAGCATGGTCGGCTACGACTCGCTCTCCGGTTGACCCGGTAACGCGCCGGTCGCCTCTTTTTTTATCTCATGTCTGCCGGACATGACACGGGACGACTGTTTATCCAGCCTCGCCCTCCCCGTTGTCGGCGGCCTGAAATGCGGCGCGGTTCGACTAAGAGATCGGAGAATCCTCAAACTTCCCGCCCATGCGACTTCGCGACAGGCTCAGGAATGCGAATTGACTTCGCCATATCCTTTGTCTAATTAACAATCATGGCAAATGAGAGCTGTCGGGCACGAAACCTCTGGTATGGCGATCCCGACTTGCTCGCTTCGCAAACGAGCTCGCCAACCATCATGGCGATCACGCGTTGCCTGCGGGAGCTCAAGAGCGTTGACGCCATTCTGGACAGGGTCCTTCTGGAAGCGAGACGACTCGTCCGTGCTGACGCCGGCAGCATCTTTCTGGTGGAAGGCGACACGTTGGTGTTCAGCAACGTCCACAACGACAGCCTGTTTTCAGAAAAGGACGTGGCGAAAAACATCTACCGCAACGCCAATCTCCCCATAAACGACCATTCCCTGGCCGGCCATGCCGCGCTTCGCAACAGACCGGTCATTGTCGACGACGCCTACCACATCGAGACCGACGCCGCCCTGCGGTTCAACGCCTCCTTCGATCAGCGCACCGGCTATAGAACCCGCGCTGTGGCTACCCTGCCCATCGTGTCCAGCCGAGGCCGGGTCCTGGCCGTGCTGCAGATCATCAACCCCATGACCACGACAGGGGAGCCGGCGCTCTTTGACGAACAGGCCGTCGCCTCCCTGGCGCTGCTGGCGGATCAGGCCGCCGCAGCGGTTGAAACCGGTCTGGTGACGGAAGACTATATTTTGCGCATGGCCAGCATGGCCCAATTGCGAGACCCAAACGAGACCGGCCCGCATGTTCGGCGCGTCGGCGCTTATGCCGCCGAAATCTATCACGCCCTGGCCGCGCCTCTGGGGCTCTCGGGTCACGAACTCAAACGCCGCAAAAGCATGATGCGCATCGCCGCCATGCTGCACGACGTCGGCAAGGTCGCCATCAGCGACGCCATCCTCAAGAAGCCCGGCCGCCTTACCGAGGATGAATTCGAAATCATGAAAGGCCACACCGTGCTCGGAGCTTTGCTGTTTCGCAATCCGGCCAGCGAAGTCGATGCCTGGACCCGTGATGCCGTATTGTATCACCACCAGCACTACGACGGCCAAGGCTACCCTGGCTGCGTCGCGGACATTGAGGCCGGAGACAGCGGCATGGCCTTGCCGCGTTCGGGCGAAAACATCCCCCTGCCAGCCAGAATCACCGCCGTGGCCGATGTCTATGACGCGCTCATGAGCCATCGGATATACAAACCGGCCATTGAGGAACAACGTGTTCTCGACATGTTGCGCGAGCAACGTGGACGGCAATTCGACCCTATGATCATTGATGTATTTTTTTCTATCTACGATATTATCTCAGCCATTCGCCAGCGATATCCTGATGAACAATGAGCCCCGACACGACATGGCGACACTGAAATGTTTCCGTCATTACAGCAACAATTCAAACCACCGAAACCTTTGTAAATTCAAAAAATTCGCAAAACACGCCTTCCCGTCCATTGACAACATTGCGCACTGCAAGCATACCTTGCAGTTAGGCGACACTCAGGCTATCATTTTCCATACCGCTCGGACCGACGCCCCTCGGCAGGAAGTTTCGGCCAGCTCTGTGAGATTTTCCATGCGACATCTCGTCCTTGTTCTGGCCATCGTCTTGATGCCGCTTTCCGGATTGGCCCGGGCCGCGAGCGAACTTGGTTACGCCGTGCGCACCGGCGACAATCGAGCCGAAACCAACAGCCTAAACGGCTGGACCTACGCCACGACCTCCGGCGCGGCCTATACCCGCGTCAGCGACCCCACGTTCCAGGCCTTGTCCTATGATTCCAGCGGGCGGGTGGTTTCCTATGTCATCGCCGGGGAAACCCGCTATATCTATTACGGCGACGACGCCTCAAGCCAGGTTCGGGACAAGGCCGCTTCCGTGGCCCTGCAACAGGCCGGCAACGGCCTCAACCTGCTGGCCAGCCAGCGGGTCATCGACCGCACCATCTTCGACCGGCTTTTCGCCACGCTCATCGCCACCCGCCTGGGGGCCAAGGGGCTGTCCGCCGGCGACGACACGCCCGCTACCATAGCGGTCTGGGCCGACGGCTCCTACACCATGCAGGGCAGCAGCCAGGCCGGCTCCCAGCACGCCTCCAACCAGTACATCGCCCTGGCCGGCATGGACTACACCGTGTCCGACCGGCTGACCCTGGGCTTTGGCGCGGGCTTCAACCAAAATTTCACCGACTACCACGCCGGCAAAGCCTCCAGCCAGCGCGACGACTATTTCATCTTCAATCCCTACGCCGGCGTCACCCTCTGGGACAGGCTGTGCCTGGGCCTGCAGGCCGGCCTCAAGTACGGCCGCACCACGCTTTCGGGCAACCAGTCCGGCGACTACCAGTCCCTGACCACCTCGGCCGGCGGTTTTCTGACCTATGCCTTCATCCGCGACCGGCTCATGTTCACCCCAGTGGTCGGCTACAGCTATTCGTATCGCAACCCGTACGCCGATGGCGTGGAAGCCACGGCCGTGGGCATGGCCAAGGCCGGCGGCCGACTCACCTACCAATTCGAAAAGGTGCTTCCCTACATCGATCTGGCCTACAACTACGACACCGTGGGCCAAATCGGCGGCCAACGCAGCGACATGCTGGCCACCGTCGGCCTGGACTTCATGCCGACCAATGCCTTCAGCATCAGCCTTTTTGCCTCCAACACCTTTTTCCGGGACAAGGAATACTGCACCACCTTCGACCTCAACCTGCGATATTCGTTCTGACGACGCGACGGCCGCGACAACAGGGCGGCCAAGGAGGTTCCATGCCCCGGTTTGCTGGCCACGGCATCGCTTTCCTGGCCACGATGTGTCTCACCCTGCTCGTGATCTTGTGTCTGGCC
>JAEZBW010000300.1 GCA_023426765.1 Bacillota bacterium | reverse complement strand
TTCGGGCTTGTCGGCGAGGAAGGTCTCCACGGCCTTGCCCACCCCGGGCAAGGGCACGTCGTCCACAAGGATAAACCCTCCAGCCGTTGTGCGCGAATAAACGAATTCGAGGCACTCCATGGTGCTGATATACTGGTCTGAATCGATGATGCAGAGAGAGAATGCATTGTCGGCTATTCGGTGATAATTTTCTGAAAAAAGGCCTTTATACAGGGATATGCCGCTAAAGCCGTAGTGGTTTTTGATGAAATTCAAAAAGGAATATGATCCATCGGAAAAGAATTTCTCCTCATAACAATACCCGTGTGCACCAGGAATAATGTCAGCTTCATGGGGTTTGGGCATGCCTTCGAAGGTGTCCAGGGCGTGAATGCGCCTGCCAGAACCAATGTCGCGGAGGATGCCGGCCATGAACAGCGTCCCGCCGCCCCGGTACACCCCAAACTCCACGATATCTCCCGCCATATCCTCGGTCTCCAGAAGGCAACGCAGGATGAAGCGCTTCTTTTCCGGCTCCCAGCACGACTGCGGCCGGATGTCTGTCAGCCCAAGCTTTTTGGTGAGACCGAGGAGACCGAACATGGCTTCTATGTCCGTCTGTCGCGGAAGCTTGCGCAAGACTTCAGAAATCAACCGCTTCATGTCCATGCAAAACCTCTGAGCGCCCCAATCGTTCAATCAAGAGTCTATGGTCTCCCTGGAGTTTATCTCCGTAGCCGCACGGCTTCTGGCTGTCAACTGTGTGAGTCCGTAAGTCGCTGTAATTTTGGTGTATAGCTGCATCGCGCAGTAACCAGAAAGGCCGTGCCCAGGCGTCGTCGCGGGATCAGTTCGGATTTGTGCCATGGCAACCATGTTGGCCAACCTGCGGGCCGCCAATGCGCGCTGGCCTTTCGCGGCAACAGGCCGATGCAAACAAAGCCCAACGAGGTTCACGCGAGATCCCGCTTCTCTTCGCGTGTTTCGCTTTGGCCTCATGATTCGTGCCGGCCAAGATGATTCGGGGGCGATCCGCGTTGTCGGGCTTGACTCTTTCCGGGATTGTTTCTTTAAGCGGACCTTTGCGGCGAACGGCCGACGAAACGGCATGTTGCAAGCAGCTTCACGCCCTTAAGGAGCTTATTCTCAATGGACATTCCACGGATTTTCACCGTCACGGAAAGCGCCCACCGTATCCACAATCCGTTCACGCCCGAAAAGTTCGCCGTTCTCGGCGAAGCGTTGCGTCTGGAGCCCGGGGAGCGTGTTCTTGATCTCGGCAGCGGTTCGGGGGAGATGCTGTGCACCTGGGCACGCGATCACGGCATACGCGGCGTCGGGGTCGACATGAGCCGGTTGTTCACCGAGCAGGCTCAGCGCCGGGCCGTGGAACTCGGCGTCGCCGACCGCGTCCGGTTTATTCACGCCGACGCCGCCGGCCATGTCGCCGACGAGCCGGTGGATGTGGCCGCCTGCGTCGGGGCCACCTGGATCGGCGGCGGCGTCGCCGGCACGATCGAGCTTTTGGCGCGAAGCCTGCGCGACGGCGGGATCATCCTCGTCGGCGAACCCTACTGGCGGCGATTGCCGCCGACGCAAGCCGTGGCCAAGGGCTGTCTGGCCGGCACGGTCGCCGACTTTCTCACGCTCCCGGAGTTGCTCGCATCTTTTGGCCGCCTGGGCTGCGACGTCGTGGAGATGGTCCTGGCCGACCAGGACGGCTGGGACCGCTACGAGGCGGCCAAATGGCTCACCATGCGGCGCTGGCTTAAGGCCCATCCCGACGACGAGCTGGCGGGGGAGGTTCGGGCCAAGCTGACCTCGGAGCCTGTGCGGTATGCCACGTACACCCGCGAGTATCTGGGCTGGGGCGTGTTTGCGCTGATGCTGCGCTGAGGCCGCGCTGCTGTCGCGGTGACGCGCCTGGCGGATTGTCACGGGCCAGGCTCGTGGTCGGGGAGGGCCGGCGCAGCCAGGCAAGCCCCGGTCGCGTCGGTCCCTTGGCCGTCGATCCGTCCGGCATTGGTCGCGCGCTCGGGGCTGTGTCGGGGTGCCCGACGTGTCGGGCCGCAGGGCGTCCGTCGAACGCCTTTGGAAGCTGCTGCAACGCCATTATTGCCGGAAGCAACTTTTCGCTGGACAAGACGCGACCTTTGTGATTTTTTGAACTTGCTAAGAAGCCTTCAAGCATATCGCAAGAGGAGGCTGTTTTCAACAGATGATCGCGTAAGTTTGCTGACTTTTTCCGAACTTCAACAAAGTCAGGAGGAAAGAGAATGCGATGCTTGCTGTTTGTGATGGCGTTGTCGCTGGTGAGCGCTACGGCCTTTGCCGCCGATGAAGCGGCCGACACCGCCAATCGGGCGCTTTTTGAAAAAGAATGCGCGGCGCTCATTGCCCCGGGCGGCCCCTGCGCCGATGTGCAAAAAGGCGGCGGCGGCCGGCGCGGTTGCGTGGCCAAACCGGAAAATCTCGACAAGGCCAGCCCGGCCTGCAAGAAAACGATTGAGGAGTGGAAGGCGCTGCCCAAGTAATGGTCGACCCTGGCCGCGTTTGTTGGAATAGACGATAGAACGCGCCGCCCCATGCCGCAGTTTCCGGCATGGGGCGGCGCGTCTGTTTTGGGGGCTGCGTCAGGCGGTTAACGCCACGTTGCGGCGGCGTTGACTCCGGGACGTCGCGCTAGGTCTTGTCGCCGGGTGACAGCAGATGCCGCCGCAGGCTGGCGAAAATGGCGTCGTAGACCGCCTCGTCGGTGCTTATCGGCAGGGTGATGTGAATGGTGGGGCGTTTGGGCGATTCTTGGCCCGGGTTTCCGGCTTCAGGGGTGAAGGCTTCGATGACGATGCCCGGCGCTTCGTCCGTTTCGTCCGCCGTTTCAACGTCGGCGGCCGGTGACGCCTCGGGAGTCGTTGCCCCAAACGTCGGCGCGGCCTGGGGTGCGGGCGACGAGGCCGGCGCGGTAGGCATCACCTCGGTCGCCGCCGTCTCGGGAGCGGCCGTCATGACCGCTGCCGGAGCCGGAACTTCCGCAACGACGGACAACGACAAGGCCTCGGCTTGGGCAGCAGGTTCGGGCGCGGCCACGGGCGCAACGGCAACAGCGGGGCTGACCACCGCGACCGGCTCGGGCACGGCAACCGGCTCGGGCGCAGCCACGGGTTTGGGCGCGGCGACCAGCTCAGGCGCGGTGACCGGCGCGGGTACGGCCACCGGCTCGGGCTGGCTCGCGGGCTTGGCCATCGCCGCCGGACTGCTGGCGACGGGGGCCGGCGAGGCCGGCTCGGATGCCGGACGAACGGCGACGGCCGGTCGTTGCGCCGCGCCGGCCAGGGCCGAACCATTGTCGAGG
>JAEZBW010000285.1 GCA_023426765.1 Bacillota bacterium | reverse complement strand
CTTTCATCAAACTCGTAACAATATGCGGTTTTCAAAGAACATTTTTCTTAACAGCTATTTTTTTTGTAATTCTATAGGTAAATCTACCCGTCGGCAAAATTACCAGCTACTTTTCGAGATCCTTCATCAATAACAATTCTTCCTTCAGCGGAGGTATAGGGTCAGGATAAGACAGATTCCATGTTTTGTCTGCATCCTCATCAGAAAGCTCCCACAAGACTCCTGAATTAGAAACTTTGAAAGTCGTTATCGGCCTGGACTGCAGTATATACAACTTATCTCCACATATTGTCCACTCTACATCCTGGTGACATCCAAACAGCTCTTCAATTCCTCTGGCTTCTTCTATTAGTAAATGCAAATCTTTTTCTTTAATTTCAGGTGTATCCTTTAAAATATTTTTATCTATAACCTGCCTGTTATATTTGTGGACCCTATAACAGGCAGATCTCTTAATACCATCAACAAACCCAGAACATTGCCCTTCTACAGCATTTATAACAATCACGTTTTTTTCCATACTGATCGTATCTGCTGTAAACATAACGCCTGAAACATCACCCTCAATAAACTTTTGTATAATTACACCCATACCAATACTATCGTGTTTTATGTTGTTTCGGAGCATCAGGCTCAGAGCCTTGTCACTAAAAAGTGATGCATAGCATTTCTTTATTGAATACTCGAGTTCATCATATGACTTTATGTTCAAGAATGACTCGAATACCCCGGCCATGCTGTATTCCATATTATCTTCACAAACTGCAGATGACCTTACAGCTATTGATGATTTCCTATTGTCTGTGAGCTTGTTATAAATATTTACAAGCTTTACTTTCATATCGGGTGGAAACTCACCACTGGTGAGAAAATTTTGTATCTCGTCATTATGGGACAGGTACTGAGTTGGAGAGTAACAAAATTTATTGAATATTAGGTATGTAAAGAATACTTCATTTGATAAAACATATCCTTCCGGAGTATTCATATTGTTCTGAATAAGCCTGCCAAGCGCGGAGGCTTTTGTTCCAAATGAAGAAACATTATTCCGAGGTAAATCAATTAAATTCAACATCATACACACACCCCAATTATTTGGATTTTGTTTAGTTCATAAAACACTTAATTAACTTTCTAATACCCTTCAATAACTCAAATTCTTGCAGCCTTTTCTGCCAGTATTGTAAATTCACCCGGTAGTTTTTTATTTGTCCAGGCAGGGTGTTCTTCAAAACTTTTCAATATAAAACCATTGTTTATAACAGAATTTATTATCTCACTGAGCGTATATCTTCGTATTTTACATTTTGGAAATTCATTCCGCTTGTCATCGTCGTAAAACCTTGCATGCGCCATCTCACCCTCGATAATATCTGTTGAGAAATAATCAGTTACTGGGCTTTCAAGTCCCAATACATCCATGAACTTCTGAGTGGGATGAAAGTCACTGCATATCATTCTTCCACCACTCTTAAGGAGGTTATTCATAAGGTTCATAAATCGGTCAATGTCAAAAAAATAATGCAAAATACCACCCGCCATAAATACCACATCAAAATATTGGCCATATACAGACATGTCAATATCCATTACATCTCCAACGATGTATTCTATACTTGTACCGGCTGCTTCGGCTGTTTCACAGGCATACCTCATATTTTCTTTAGATATATCAAATATAGTAACTGAAGCACCCAGCAAGGCCAGCGGAATTGCCTTTTTACCGCTGGAACCGCAAATGTTGGCTATTTTAATCCCCTTAACATTGTCAAAATATTTAGAATATTTCTTGAGCATGACACGTGGATTTTCCAGGTCCTTCTTTGCCCTCTCAGCAGGCGTTCCCAATTGATTAACCCAGAAATTATATGCATCGTATTCCCATGCAATTTTGTTTTGTTCTGTGTATTTATTCATAACATACCCTCCCTCTTATTCCGAAATTATTTGATCCCAGTTACTATGATTTGATGTCCGGCATCTAACTCAAAGCTCCTATCCGTTTCAATATTATCGAGCAGATATTTTTGCTTTTTCCTAAATAGCCCAATTAGCTCATCAAAATCCTTTTGAGTAAAGCCATATTTCTCAAACTCAGTAATCTGGCTTCTCTGTGTAATTATTCTTATATCATCACTTATACCTGTATCAATCTGATACTTCCGGTATTCAATGGGCCATCTGCCATCACTGTAAGAAAAGGCAGAGGCTACTGAATAGATATGAACATTTTTCAGTCCACACATATCAAACATTTTAGGATACCGCGAAGAAGGCCATTCACTACTTTGAAAATACATTGCGGAAGGGTTAAGTATATATTTCTGATATATCTCTTCTTGCTTTTCATAAAGCTCATTTAATCTGTTGCTAAAATCAGACGGGTATTCCCCTTTCCAGCTTACTCTTTTACCAGGGAAAATAGCCGAAACAGTACCACCGCTCTTGCTGACCCTAATCATCTCTTTTAGTCCGGCAACAGGGTCTGATAAAACACCCAGATATGTATAGTTAGTAACAGCATCAAAAGTATTTTCTTCAAATGGCAGATTAAAACCGTCAGCTTCAATGAGTTTACAGACATCAGACAGATTTTCATCAGTAACCCTTATATTTCCATAATCAACCAGGTTCTTGCTTATATCAAATCCTATGATTTTCCCATGACTGGTCGCAAGCTCTACCTGCTGCATGCCCATGCATCCAGTTTTAAGTCCATGTGCAATATAACGGGTAAGCACCCCTGTGCCGCAACCGCCATCGAGTACACTTGAATTTGGAGCAATTCCTAGATACTGAAAGAAAATTGGTCGCATCTCATCCGTAAATCTATGTTTGCGGAGTTCCCAGTTATTATAATTGCTCTCATTTTTCCATATTTCATTACTTTTCATGACATGTGGCCTCCTTTTTGCAAGTTTGGCCGGCCGGTAATCATATATTACATGAAGATGATGAAAAAATAAAACACCCTGTAGTCTTATACAAAACATTGTATTACCCAGCCATCTTAAAGGAATTTACAAACATGCTTTCTCGTAATTATGCTCTGATTTTCTTGACAGTTTGGTATTTTGTGGATATAATATACTCAGAAGGTGGGGAAAGACACCTCTTTATTAAAAGCACCCAAAAATAGAATTCCCGGCTGAAATTCAGCCGGGTTTATTATTTTATCGACTTATTGTCGATTTATAAGCTTCTCTGACAATTTATCAGTCCTTCGCTCCAGCATGGCAATATCACCAAGCAAAATCGCTTGTCGTTCACTCAACTCCTTAGTCCATAGGTTCCTCGGTTCATCAGTCTTAATAATTAAAGTATTTAACTCAACTTTCCCACCTAAAAAATGGGCTTGAACCTTGATAAATTAATACAAATTTGTTATAAAATATATAAAAGTTCCGTCTACTGTGGTATAATAGAAATATCGATAAATCCACTAATACCAA
>JAEZBW010000259.1 GCA_023426765.1 Bacillota bacterium | reverse complement strand
GTTTTCGCCAGTTCCAGAGATGTCCGGAGGATTTTCAGATCGGAATTGGTTTCCTGGTTGTACTCCTGAACTTTGGTGTCGATGTCTTTCTGCAGCTGTGCAATATCGGCTGCAAGAGCGGCGGTGTCCTGGCTGGTATTATCAAGGCCGGCCTTCGAAGCGGCAAGCTGTTCCTGCAGCTTATCGATCGAGCCAAGATACTCCGACATATCCAACAAAGCCAGCTGCTGCCCCAGAGAAACACGGTCGCCTTCCTTGGCATTAACCTCGGTGACGAAAGATGGAAAATCGATGATGATATCATAAATTCTCTCATAGGTGACTTCACCCCAGGCAACCATGTCCTTCGGCTGCGTGGGCTGCGGAAGCGTTTGAACAGGATCTTCATCCCTGCCGTTCCGAATTTCATTATATCGAATTACCCCTGCGGCTACAAGTACAATCAGGATAGCAATCGGTATCAGAAACCATATTCTCTTTTTTCTTTTTGCCATAAGGTTACCTCCTAAGTTCTACTCAACACTCTTTAAAGCTTCAAGCATGTCTATCTTTTTCATTTTCCGGGCCACAATGCCGTTGTTGATCAGTGCAAACAGCAGGGTGATTGCCCCTGAAAGCGCTACTGTGCTAAAAGTGATGCGGCTCAGCAGATCCAGCTGATCATTCAGGCCTCCAGCCGCGACATCGGCAATGAACCTTCCCAGCGGTATTCCAAAGATAGATCCCAGGACGACCGAAAGGATATTTTCAGTGAGCACAAGAGCACTGATTTCATTCTGATAAAAACCTAAAACCTTTAATGTGGTCAGATCCCTTATCCGTTCGGAGAAATTCAGGATACTGCTGTTATACAGCACCACAAATGCCAGGATGGCCCCCATAATGATGAGTAAAACCGCTGCGATATAGACCACCTGTGTGCTGGCTTTTGTATCGGTAATCTGGGTGCTTCTGTCCACATATTCATCCACATAATCACTGGCGAGGAATGCCTCGTCCGGCTGTTGATTCCATTTCACCAGAATGGCGGAAGGCTCGAAGGTTTCACCGATGGATTCATAAAACCCGTCGGTCATATACATCCCCTGACCGGTCGCCATATAGATGATCTGCCGGATCGGAACCTTGACATAACCCTTGTCGGTACGCTTCAGTTCCAGAATATCTCCCTCTTTAACTCCGAGTGTACCGGCAAACTTTCTGGTGATGGTAAGCCCATCATCGGCAAGCTGTTTCGTCTTTCCGTCAACATCCTGCAAATGAATCAACGGGCTGCGCTGCGGAAAAATGGTTAATTGCTCCATGGATCTTTTTCCGTCGGGGCGGATGATCTCAACGGAGGTTTCATTGATCGGCTGAACAGTTCCATCAAGCCTTTTATTGTAAATGTAGCGGGAGTCCGCCTTTTTATCCAGAATGATTTTATGGTCGTAGGAGTAAGTCACGTCATACGTATACCGGGCGATTCCGTCCACCATACTGCTTAGGGTGAAGGCGGCCACGATAAGCCCCGTACATCCCGTAATTCCAAGCACGCTCATCAAAAGGCGCATTTTGTTCTTCAGCGTATTGCGCGCGATCAGCTTGCGGCTGAATCGCATCCGGTTCCAAAGCCCCGTCAGATATTCAAGAAAAATATGGCTTCCCTTCTTTGGGGGCTTGTCACGCAGCAGCAGTGCGGGTGTATCCTTCAGCAGGCGTAGACCTGCATAGAGAGATATCCCACCTGTGCATAGGAGGATCAACAGCACGCTGAAACCTAAGTTGACATAATTTATTGAAATTTGGTTGCTGGACAGCTTTAATTGCAGCCATGGGATTAACAGCCTGGTGAAAAAAGTCGGCCCAATCAGAAACCCGGTAAGTGCTCCAAGACCTCCCATATAAACGCCATATGAGGTATAGTGCCACAAAATCCTCATTTTTGAAAAACCGAGGGCCTTGAGAATGCCGATTTGACCTCTTTGGTTCTCCACCATCCTGAACATGGTGCTTTGTGTGATCAGAGCCGTCACCAAAAAAAACATCAATGGAAACACGGTAGCAAGTGTTCTGAACTGGCCAATGTTCGCGTTGATATTGTTGGTGCTGCTGTCTTCACCTCTGGCAACCGTTCCAATCAGATCATCCCCGAGTATCCTGCCCATTTCATTCTTCACAAGGGAGACATCTGCGCCTGTATCCAGCCTGATGCAGATCTGGTTATGGATCTTCTGCCCATAAATGCCCTTCAGCAAATCCTCCTGAAGAATGATGAACCCATATTTACGGGAATCGGGCATGACCGTGGTGGTGCCTTTGATCGAATAGATGTGCTCACTGCTTAATGCCAGCCCCTCTATGGTTAAGCTTATCCACTTGCTGTTCAGCTTTACGCGGATTTTGTCCTGCAGGCCAAGCCCATGCTTCTTCGCAAAGTTTTCATCGAGGATGGCTCCGCTTTTGCTTTTCAGGCTGCCCTGGGACAGGATGGGACGATCCAGTGTGCTTTGGCTTGAAACGGCATAAACCTTCAGCGTAGGGCGGCCGGTCAGGTCGGTCATGGCATTGAGCGTAAACCGCTTTTCAGCTGCTTCAATCCCCTGAAGCCTGGAGATACTCCACATCTGCTTCTCCGTAGGGTTTGAAACATAGACCCACATATCCGATATGTTGGTTGCAGCATACATGATGCTGGAATTATCCTCGATAGTTTTCCATACGCTGTCCAGGCCCGTGACAATGGTTACAGAAAGCGCGGCCATGATGAAGATGGAAATAAACTGCGCTTTCGCCTGCCGGATATCGCGGATGGATTTTCGAAACAGCGAGCTTTTTACCATGGGATTTCCTCTGCATCCTTCGGGTTGTCGTTGTGCCTGATCCCAAGGATTTTGCCGTCCTTCATATGGAGCACCGTGTTGGCCATTTCTGCAATCGAAGCATTATGGGTAACAATAATCACGGTCTTTCCCATGCTGTCCGCCGAGTCGCATATCAGCTTCAGAACCTTGCGCCCGGTAGCTGAATCGAGCGCTCCCGTAGGTTCATCACACAATACGATCTCCGGGTTTTTGGCCAGAGCCCGCGCTATGGACACTCTCTGCTGCTCTCCGCCCGATATCTGGCTGGGAAAGTTGTCCAGCCTGTTTTCAAGGCCTACCTTTATCAGCATTTCCTTCGAGTCCAGAGGGTCTTCGCAGATTTCCTTCGCAAGCTGTACATTTTCCAAAACAGTCAGATTGGGCACAAGGTTGTAAAATTGAAAAACAAAGCCAATTTTATCCCTCCTGAACCTGGTCAGCTGATGCTCCGACATATCGGAAATATCCTGATCGCCAACCAGAATGCGCCCCTTTGTGGGTGAATCCATCCCGCCGATCAAATTCAGCACGGTGGTCTTCCCGGCGCCGCTTTGCCCCAGAACCACATTGACGGTTCCCTTTTTAATGCCGAAGCTAATGCCGTCGACAGCCTTGATCACGCTGCCGCCGACATGATATTCTCTTTCAACATTTTCGAAAGTGATAAAATCCATGCATTCTTTCATCCTTTGCTAAAAGTGTACAACCCGAACAAAGCGTCCCGGTTCTATTATGATTTTTCTATCCATCAAATAATTATAGAAGGAATTCATGAAACAGTAAGAGGAAAAATATTAAGAATTATTATGAAGGTAAAACTGTTCTGAGGGGGTGGGAAATAGAATAAATATTGATAATCAAAGACATAGATCTTGATTTTGTCAGAATTTAATTATATTCTTATAATAAGGATTTAAACATTTGTTTATAGGAGGGGATACATATGGCATTTATGGACGATTTGAAAAAATTCGGAAAGAACGTCGCTCAGAAATCCAGCGATATGGTCGAAACCACTAAACTGAACATGGCTATTTCCCAGGAGAAGGATAAGATCAACAAGATTTATTATGAAATAGGCGCAGCTGTTTATGAGCAATATAAAGCGGGCAACGATATGGGCCTCGGCGAGAAATGCATGCTGATTGCCGAAATGGAAGCAAAAATTGATGAGCTTCAGGCAAAGATCCTGGAGCTCAAAAATGCTATGAAATGTCCGGGCTGCGGCGCTGAAGTCAATGCTGAAACGGTTTTCTGTGCAAACTGCGGAACAAAGCTGAAGTAATATTTCCTGTTACGGGTACTCTGCATAGCAACCGTAATGTTCCCTGCGTAAAGCGTTGGGCCAGGAACATATACCGGTTTTGATCTTTTATGCTTGAATAAATAGGGCGGTTCGTTGAACCGCCTGTTTATATTATACTGGCTTTTTACATTAAACATCCGTCAAAGTAAGGTAAAGCTTTTATGAATAAGAGAGAACTGCGGGAAAATGCATTACGAATCAGAAATGAGTTTACCAGACAGCAGGTTTCAGCGGCCAGTGAAGAGATTATCCATCAGCTTCTGAACCATCCCTGGTACAAAGAATGCAGCACTCTTTTTACTTATGTGTCCATGGACAACGAGGTACAAACCCACTCACTGATTTTAAAAGCTATCAGCGATGGAAAGCGTGTCTGCGTACCAAGGGTTGTTCCCAGACATTACATGGTCGCTGTTCCCATCAGAAACCTGACCGATGATTTGAAAAAGGGTTTTTTTGATGTTTTGGAACCGATTGAACAGTTGCCGCCGATTTCATCAGACGATGTCGATCTTGTCATTGTGCCTGGCCTGGTTTTTGACCGGGAAGGGTACCGGGTGGGGTATGGCGGCGGTTATTATGACAAATACCTTGAGGCTATCCCAGCCCATTGCCGCACCATTGGTCTGGCCTTTCATACGCTGATCACCGACAGAATTCCCCGGCAAGCGCATGACAAAAAAGTCATGCTTGTAATTACCGAAAAAGAGCTGATAGGGTGATGATTTTTGAATTCAAAGTCACTTGCAGGCAGAACCAATTACCTTGTGCTCATTGTTGTTGCACTCTATCTGATCACACAGCTGGCTGCCCAATATACTCTTGGGCCTGACTGGTTGACAAAAAACCTGTACCTTTTTCTAATCGGCATTCAAGTCTTTATCATCTTTCTTCCTGCTGCGTTGTTTCTATATGTTCATAAGCTTCAACCGGTGCAATTTCTGCGTATCTGCAGGCTGTCGGTACCAGAGACACTGTTGATTATTATGATGGCTGGAGCATCAAGCTTTATTGCCTCTGTTCTGAACGCTTTTGTTGTTTTTCTGTTGGAGAAGCTTGGCCCTGTTAAAGTAGAAGGTATTCCGCCGCCCGAAAATGTACGGGAGCTGTGGCTTCAGATTTTTGTTTTTGCCGTCCTTCCGGCCGTCTGTGAAGAGTTTTTTTTCAGGGGGATTCTTTATCGCTCATTTGAAAACCTTGGCACAGGGGTGGCGGTGGGGGTGTCGGCTTTTTATTTCGCCCTGTTCCATTTTGACCTGCGTAATCTTGCAGGGCCACTCTTTTTAGGCTTTTTGATCACCTGGTATTGTTATCGCACAGGTTCCATTTTTGCTGCAGTGCTTGCCCATTTTGTCAATAATCTGATGGCAGTGCTGGCCGGCTGGTTCAACAGGGCTGTTGCGGAAGCGCCCATGCTTTTAACACGGGATACCCTGGGCCAGATGTTTTCTTTTGCCTGCTTTGCCGGGATCGTGTTAATAATTCTGGCAAAGACTCTGGAAGGGATTACCCGGAAAAAGGTGACGAAGAAGCCTTCAGGGAAGGGCTTTCCTGCATCCATCATTCTGCACTGGCCCATCTGCATATTTATGGGTGCTTATGTTATAATCAGTGTTGTATTCGTGTCATCTCTGCGAGCACATTAGTCTGTTTGGTATCACAGGGAGATTGATTCGAAATACATGATTTACGAATGGTGATATGTGGTTTCTTGCCGCATACGCATTATTTTCTTAGATAAAACACAGGAAGGGATATGACATGATGCAGGTTTATTTATGTTATCCGGGTGGCAGGCACAAAGTGCTGACCATGAGTTATGACGACGGAACGGAGCATGACAGAAGGCTGGTGGACATTTTTAACCGGTACGGTATCCGGGGAACCTTTCATATAAACGCGGGACTGCTGGGAAAACCGGGAAGAATCCCCGCTGAGGATGTTAAAGAAGTTTACAGCGGGCATGAGGTGTCTGCTCACACCTTTACACATCCAACCATTGAAAGATGCCCCAGAGAGCAAATCGTACGGGAACTGCTGGATGACCGGGCAGGACTGGAAACGATTGTGGGGTATCCTGTAAGAGGACTGTCCTATCCGAACGGTTCCCATAATCAACAAATCCGGGAATTGCTGCCCCATCTGGGTTTTGAATACGCACGCGTGGTAACCGAAACAAAAGCCTTTTTTCTTCCCGGGGATTTCTATCAATGGAAGGCGACCTGCCACCATAACCATGACCTCATTCCTTTGGGGGATGAGTTTGTCAGGCTTTTCAAAAAGCAGTATCTGTATTTAATGTATGTCTGGGGGCACAGCTATGAATTTGATCGTGACAGTAACTGGGAGGTTATCGAGGAATTCTGCAAGCTGACGGGGAACAGGGAGGATACCTGGTATGCGACAAACATTGAAATCGTAGATTATCTAAACGCCTATAAAGCGCTTCGTTTCTCAGCCAACATGGATTTTGTCGTGAACCCCTGTGCATCGTCGGTCTGGCTGAGTGTAGGCGGGAACATCGTGGAAGCAAAGGGTGGGTGCGTGACACATCTGAAGTAGCAAAAATAGATAGCAGCGTTCATACTGTCAAGAGAGGTAGCGGGTGATTTGGGTGATTTTGGTGACGAAAGACAACATACTTCAAAGCCATGCTGCTTACGAAAAGTTAAAAGCGTGCAGATGAGCGACCCAGAATATGGAGACCTCTACTGATAAACTCGTACAGAGCTAAGAGTGGATAAAAAGGTCCGTGCTTTGTTGTCAGAGGAGACAAAACACCCGAAGCAGGCCCCGCGGATTTTAGCAATCCAATAGCAACTGTTTGCTTGTAGTGTGCCCGTGTGTTATCAATTGCAAGCAATTGTTTCCGTTGTTATAATAGATCTATATTGATTGATGAACTGAGAGGAAATCATGGGGTCTTTTGTTCACTTACACGTTCATACCGAATACAGCTTGCTCGACGGCGCAAACCGTGTGGTTCCGCTGGTGGAAAAGGTGAAGGAAATGGGGATGGATTCCATTGCCATCACCGACCATGGCGTGATGTACGGCGTCGTAGATTTCTATAAGGCCTGTAAAAAAGGCGGCATTAAGCCTATTTTAGGCTGTGAAGTTTACACCGCCGCTCGTTCGCGGTTTGACAGGGATACCCGTTTGGATGCCGATCAGGGGCATCTTGTTTTGCTGGCGAAAAACAATATCGGTTACAAAAACCTGATGAAGCTGGTTTCCACAGCATTCATCGACGGATTTTATTATAAGCCCCGGGTGGATATTCCTTTGCTGCAGGAACATCATGAGGGGTTGATCGCTCTCAGCGCATGCCTGGCGGGGGACATTCCCAGAGCACTTACGGAGCATCGCTATGACAGCGCAAAAGAGCTTGCGCTTCAGTTCCAGGGCATTTTCGGCCCGGGAAATTTCTATCTGGAGCTTCAGCAAAACGGCATTGAAGAACAACTGCTGGTGAACCAGCAGCTGATGAAGCTGTCCAGGGAAACCGGGATACCGCTGGTTGCCACCAATGATGTTCATTATCTGAACAAAGAAGACGCCCGGGCGCAGGAAATTCTGATCTGCATCCAAACGGCAAAGACCATTGAAGATGAAGATCGCATGCAGTTTTCTACCGACGAACTATACCTCAAGTCGCCCGAGATCATGGCCGAACAGTTCCATTACTGCCCCGAAGCTTTGGAAAACACTGTTAAGATTGCTCAAATGTGCAATGTCGAACTGGAATTCGGCAAGCTTCACCTTCCAAAATTTGATGTTCCTGAAAACCGGAACGCTTTTGAATATTTAAGGGAGTTATGCCTGAAGGGCTTCCACCGACGCTATCCCGATGAAAAGCATCTGATGGAACGCCTGGATTACGAGCTTTCGGTCATCCGCCAGATGGGATATGTGGACTACTTCCTGATCGTATGGGATTTCATCCGCTATGCCAGGGAAAACGGCATCATGGTAGGTCCCGGCAGGGGTTCGGCTGCAGGCAGCATAGTGTCCTACTGCCTTGGCATCACCAATGTGGATCCGATCCGGTATCAGCTCATCTTCGAGCGGTTCCTGAATCCGGAGCGCATCAGCATGCCCGATATCGACATTGATTTCTGCTTCGAACGCCGCGGCGAGGTCATCGATTATGTCGTAGGCAAATACGGCAAGGATAGGGTTGCGCAAATCATTACCTTTGGAACGATGGCAGCGCGGGCGGCTATCCGGGATGTTGGACGGGCATTGGC
>JAEZBW010000246.1 GCA_023426765.1 Bacillota bacterium | reverse complement strand
CAACCAGAAGGTCGTGTATTCCGCGCCGGCCCGGTCTCCGCAGAACAGGAAGGGGACGCCGTAGCGCACCTGGAACGTGAGGACCGATTGAAGGACGGCGTGCGGGCGCATCTCCGACCTGTAGAGGCCATCGGCCACGTCGCGCATGGACGCCTCGACCACCACGGCCTTGAGGTCGTAGGCAGACAGGCGGCGAAGCTCCTTCTTGAAGCGCTCCCGGTTGGCTCCCATGAGGCAGCCCACGAGGTCGCCAAGTTCCTTGCGTTCAATGCCCACGCGATCCTCGAAACCCGGCAAGGAATAGTCGGCAGTCGGCAAGCCGGCACGTTCCACCTCGGCCTCATATTTTGCGAAGAGGAACGGGCATTGCTCCCGGGTATCAACCACGATTCGCATGGCGGCCCCCCCGGCGCTTGGGCTTGCTGCGCTTGGTGTCCAGCTTGTGAGACAGCTTCTCGCACCAGCGCACGGCCTCGGCCTCAAGCTCGGCCTCGGTCTTGGGCGGCAGGTGGACGGGGCGGGGCATGGCGTCATTTATTTCAGTCCTTGGCATGATATTTCCTCTCAGGTGAAAAACACAGATTTTGTGCATCGTGGGTTTTGTGGGTTTCGTGGGTTTTTTACATCCACTCATAGTATTTTCGCAGACACATACTCACTGCGAAATTTCCCGCGTTAGATATAAAAAACCCATGAAACCCATAAAACCCACTACTCACCCCCGGGCAGCATCTTCCATTGAGCCACCCCGGAGACAGAACCATATTGAACCAGCTTCAAGCCGTTCACGATCCGCCCAGCCTGCCGCCGTAGCCACCACCCCAGGCGTCGGGCGTTGATTGCCCGGCCTTCCCCCGCAACGTCGTGCAGGACCTCAGCAAGCGGGCAGTCGTCTTCCTCGCCGGCTTTGACAATCTCCTTGACCGTCCGGGGAGTTCGACCGAAGCGGTTCCACCAAGCGGCAACCAGGGCGCGCAGCATGGCGGCCTCGGGGTCATCTTCCATGACGGCAGCGCGGCTCTCGCAGGGATCGGCAGCCCCGGCCCAAACCATGGCGGTGCGGACCATGGCCGACCACCGTTCAAAGCTCCCAAACGGTGAGAGGTCGAGGCCCGGCCGGCCGGCGGCAACATAGGCACGCATGACGGTCAGAGCGGCGGCCACATACTCGGCCCGGCGCTCCATGGCCCTTGCTACAGGGTCGAAGGCAAAGCTCCGTTCCTCGGGGCGCTCGAGGACGGGGTCAAGGCGGCACAAGACCGCCCGACGCGAGAGGTCGCCCGCCAAGCTCAGGTTATTGCCGTTTGCGCTCCAAAGGGCGGTGTTGGGGATTTCCACCTGAGAGGATGCCCCCAGGGGTCGCACCTTCACGGCCTCGGAAGTCGTGGCTTGGCACAGGAGGTCTGACCGAAGGTTGCCGTTGATGTTGTCCAGGCTCACGAGCGCGTCCCCGGACAGGAGACAGCCAATAAGGCGTTTTTCGAGCTCGGCATGGTCGGAGGTGGCCGAAAGGACTGCTGACCGCCAGCCCGTGGCGATGACTGCGGCGATGTCGAGAAGCGTGCTTTTGCCCGATCCGCGCACCGGGGCCGTAATGGCGAAGACGGGCACAGAGGCCAGAGCCGGCCGGGCGACCGCCGTCAGGATCAGGGCCAGGGCCACGGAGCAATCGAGCGGCTCCACGAAAGCGAAGCCGGCCAGTAGGGCGGCAAGCGCATCAAGGGCGGCTTGGGCCTCAGCCAGCCCCGGGGTGTCCGGGACCTCGACGGCCAGGCGGTGGGCCATGAAGTAGCCGCTCAAGGCGTCATAGCCAGGAGTCAGCAGCAACGAACCGTCGGCCCGCATGGTCGGACAAGCCACCACGCCCCGCAGCGGCGGCACGGGCCACAGGCCAGCGCGAGCTTGGATGGTTTCGGCCAACTCCTTGGGCGGGTTCGCAGGCTTCCAGGCATCGTCCCTGACGTTGAATTTCTCAAAGCTGGCGAAGCGGCCTAACACGTCCATGAGGAACGCCTTCTGCGCCTCCATGATGACCACGGCCCCGGCCGGGCGAGAAACGCCGTCAGCCATGGCGGATGCCGGCAGGGTCGCCACGCGCACAAGCTGGCCGCCGCGCTGAAAGGTCCGGTACTCGGTGGGCAGGTCGGTCCGGGCAAGCACTGCTTCGCAGGCGTCCACGGCTTCGCTCATGCCCCCGTTGATGAGACGGATGGGCTTCCCCTTGTCCTGAGTGTCCCCGGCCGGGGCCCGGTCGTTTAGGCCCCCGGCGGACGGCTCCCAAGCTAGCGCGGTCTTAACCAGTTCCAACAGGCTTTCCCGCGTTCCCCCGGCGGCCAGCCAGTCGGACACGTCGCCCTTGGGCGGCAGGCCGGGCAGCTCGAGGACCTTGACCACCTCGGCCAGCTCATGAAGCTGCCGGGCCACGTCATGGGCGTGCTTACGGCCCGGGGCGTCGTTATCAGGCAAGATGCAGACACGCTTGCCGGCAAAGTGGCGGTTGTACTCGGGGCGCCATTTCCCAGCCCCTTGAGCGTTGCAGGTCGCGGCCAGGCCAAGAGCGGCCAGGGCCTCGGCGTCCTTTTCTCCCTCGACGATGAAGACGGCCTTCGCCTGAATGACGCTCGGCAGGCGGTAGGGCACAAGCTCGATGCCCTTCACGCTTGGAATCCACCCACCGTTTCCGTCCGGGCGTCGTTGCGTGAAGGTTTTCGGCTCCCATCGCGTCACCTGAAAGACCAGCGTGCCGTCAGGGCCGACGTAATCATAGCTGGCGACGATGCGGCGACGGTCACGGCAGGCCGGCTTGACGCCGTTGTCACAGGGCAAGCCGAGGCCCCGGGCCAACTCCCGGGCTGCCTCACTCTGTTTGATGCCCCGGATAGCGGCCAGGAGGGAAACGGGGTCGCCCCCTTTAGCCCCCGTGGCGAAATCGCCCCACAAACAGGTGGACAGGTTCACAGAGCAGGATCGGCCCTGCCCACCTTCGAGCGAAGCACAGATGTATTCCCCGGCCTCGACGCGGCCACCGGGCAACCAGCCGGGCAATAAGCTCCCCAAGCGCGGCAGGGCGGCGTAATTGACGGCCTTGAAGTCGATCACGCACCCACCCCGTTGCCCTGGCCCACACGCTTCACCGCCCTCGGCCTGTCAACCAGCCACGACAAGAAGCTGTCGCGTTCAAGGACGATGCGGCCATTTACCTTGCGATGGACGGGACCGACGCCCGCACTGATCGCGTTGTGGATCGTTCCGACGGCGATGGTGTCAGGAAAGAGTCGGGGAACAGCGGTCACGCCAAAATGGGTGGGACACTCACGGCGGGCAGTTTCAAAGAAGTCTGGGCTCGAAGTCTGTTCGCGCTGCATGGGGTAGCTCCTTCACCGGCATTCATAAGTGAACGCCGATGAAGAAATTTCACCATGTCAGAACGTCTGACGGACATTGGGATAAGGCGGAGATGGCGAGATTTTTAATACACTATTTCAGAGTGTTACACGAATATATGAATTTCTGACGCGTCAGAAACAGACCGTCAGTCCAACTGACGCGTCAGAAACGGGCCGTCAGTCAGCGCGGGGAAGTAGGCGACCAACCTTTTTTTCCAGTCGGTTTCGCTCCCTTTGAAGAGACTTTTTATCAAGCCGTTCTTGCTCGTTTATCCAGATAGTGCAGTCGTCAGGCCAAAGTTCCACGGCAATTTCGATATCCGTTTTGCCCTCGGCTCTCATGCGACAACAAAGGTCCTTCAAACGCTCCCTATCGGCGGACATCTGCATTTCTGGAACTGTCTTGCCCACAACCACCTGTGCGTCCTGGACCTCGGCAACAGGCTCGGTCTCTGCCTGAATATTACTATGTCGGAATGTTAATGTTTTCGTGTTTTCTTCTGAGATTTCCTTGTTCAGTTCTCCAAGAACATGACGAACTTCGTCAAGGCGATAGCTAGCAATCCATCCTGCAGGGTACTTT
>JAEZBW010000117.1 GCA_023426765.1 Bacillota bacterium | reverse complement strand
TCCTGAAGCTCGACCCATCGTTAAAGGGAAACTTGGGAAACGGGTTGAATTCGGCTATAAGCTTCAAATTCAAGAAATTGAGGGAGGCATCGTCTCCGGTTATCAACTTCATAAAGGTAACCCTTGCGATAAAACACTGGTGGATGATGCTTTACAGCAACATCGTAAAATTTTCAAACAGCCTCCCAGAGAAATCACATTGGACCGCGGCTACTACGATGGAGCTAATGAGCAAAAAGCCTACAAAGAAGGAGTCAAAAATGTGTGCATACCCAAAATCGGTAGAAAATCGAAAGAGCGTACTCAGTTCGAAAACAGTCCTACGTTCAAACGACTAAAGCGATGGAGAGCCGGTATTGAAGGCCGAATCAGTTGTCTAAAACGTCGATTTGGATTAAACCGCAGCATGTTAAGGGGACAATTTGAAACACATCATTCATCATTAGCCTAGGAGCCGGCTCGGAAAGTCGGTTTATTCATAAAAAACACGTATAGACGTGAAAAAATACACGTTACCATGCGGGTTTTCAGACTTGGGATCCGGTATAATATGAATATACCTGGTTTTCCGAACGGTCTCCTAGATGTCAAAATGAGCGAACTGCTTTATAATCGGGTTAAATATGCTTTTATGTACTGATAAAAAAACGCATGGAGTAAGCAATAACCTTGATGACGATAAAACGAGGTGCAATAAAAGCGGAGAAAAAGAGGCTAGTATGTGTTGATGAAAAAGGAATGTAAAACCCGGTACCAGTAGGGGACACCGGGTTTTTTAAGATATCGGGATCATAGGGTAGCAAGACTATTCAACATAAATCTCGATCCTTTCCTGCTTTTCATCGTCTTCAACCTCGACGATTTTTCCTTCAGCACCGTTTTTAACAGCTTCCATCACAGCTTTGATATCAATTTTGTCAAGCCCGGACTCCTTCATCTGCGGTGCATAGGCAGCCCCCATCCTCAGACCGATATCTACAAGCGAGATGGGAAGGTTTATTTTTGATTTTACTTTGTTATCCATTGTCATAACCCTGACCTTCAGCCACTTTGCCCGTGATGTGTTCACCGGACTTTCTTCCACCGGGCTTTGATCCAGTGCATTCATCAGCTCCAGGCCTTCCTGGGCTGTAATTTTACCATCTTGAATCATTTTCAGAATTTGCATTCTTTCTTCAGAAATATTTCTCATGTTCAAACCCTCCATTCATTCGATCCTGTTTAATCTTTATTCGGCGTGGAAGTATACCAGATACTGCCAATCGCCTTGGGAAAATGGTTCAGTGTGCCTTAAATCCTTAGCGTTCAGACGAGTCATTCAGCAGCTTTATGGCTTCGTCCTTGTTAATTTCACCGCGGCTTAGCTTTTCGAGCACTTCCTTGCGGTTCACATAGGTTTTTGGCTGCTCTACCTGGTATCCAAGAGCACCAATCACTTCATCCAGCTTGTTCCGGACAGTGGGGTAGGATATCCCCAGTTCCTTTTCAAGCTCTTTGATGTTGCCTCTGTTCTTGATAAAAATTTCTATGAAGTATTTTTGCGGCCCGGTCAGCTTGCAGAACCTGCATAATTCAAATTCGCTCCGAATCGTAGTTTCACAATGACGGCAATATACCTCGGTGATTTGAAGTTCACTGTCACACACGGGACACTTTCCGAGAACCTCATGTTTCATCCTTTCACCTCCTGACATAAATAGAAATTGAAAATATTAATTATGATGAATCAGTAAATCAACATATTTGATTTATGATTTAATTATATGCAATATATTCAATATGTCAATATATAATTTGAATATATTGATTAGAATTTGATTAGAAATTAATAATGTGAATATAGAATTCGATAATTTAATGAATGCAACGATTTTTCAAAGCAATGACAGGCTACCCACAAAAAATTTCAAGGCCCCTTGTTGTTAAAGTTGAACTTATGCTTGCTGATAACATACAGTACCTTTCATAAAACCCTCAAGTATGCTACGATTAGGGTGGTAATATTTTCTGATGAATCTTTGCATGAATCAGCTACTCAAACCGTCTATTAGATATGGAGGGACTTATGCGGCCACTGTATTTTGAGAATGGAAAACTCAAATTAATCGATCAGACAAAGCTTCCGGTAGAAACAATCTGGCGTGAATATACATCCTATGATCAGGTTGCAAAAGCAATTAAGGATATGATTGTCCGGGGAGCTCCAGCCATCGGTGTCACAGCGGCTTATGGAATCGTCCTTGGAATGAATGGCATACACCATACCGATAAGGACGCTTTCTTTGCAGAGCTTCAGCGTATTGCCGATGAAATAAAAAACACGAGGCCAACCGCTGTAAACCTTTTCTGGGCTGTAGATCGGGTTGTAAAAAAAGCTTTGGATAACAGAGAAAAAAGTATTGAAGAAATTAAAGAAATCGTGCATTTGGAAGCAAAGAAAATGGATGATGAAGATGTGCGGAACAATCGAAAAATCGGTGAATACGGCAACCAATTGATTCAACATGGAGATACCATCCTGACCCATTGCAACGCGGGAAGCCTTGCAACCTGTGACTACGGTACCGCCCTTGGCGTTATTCGGGCGGCTCACGAAGCCGGTAAGCAGGTGATGGTATTTGCCGACGAAACCCGACCATACCTGCAGGGGGCAAGACTGACCGCATATGAACTGATGGAGGACGGCATCCCCGTAACCCTGATCTGTGACAACATGGCCGGTCATTTTATGCATACCGGGACCATAAACTGCTGTATCACAGGAGCGGACAGAATCGCTTCCAACGGAGACACCGCCAACAAAATCGGCACCTATAGTGTAGCGGTTCTGGCCAAGGAGAACAATATTCCGTTCTATGTTGCTGCTCCGGTATCCACGATAGATTTTCAAATGAACAGCGGGCAGGAAATTCCCATAGAGGAACGGGATCGACGGGAAGTTACCCATATCCGGGAGTTTCAGCTTGCGCCTGATGGGGTTGACGTAAGAAACCCGGCGTTTGATGTCACTCCAAACCGATACATTACAGCGATCATCACCGAAAAGGGCATTCTGTATCCACCTTTCTCCGAGAGCATAAAGAAATTGAAAGAAGAACGGTAAGTACCAGATCCTTCGCTGCGCTCAGGATGACATTCGTTACGCTCAGAATTACAGGCTATATTTGACAACTGCCTGTTATCTCTGAAAAAGCGAAACATTTGAAACAGAGCCGGGAAACAAAGAACAGGAGAAACACTATGAATCAACAAGTTCAGGACATTCTGCAGCTTTCAAAGCTGATGTATGACAAGGGCATGGTAAACGCCTTCGAGGGGAACCTATCCGTCAAAACCGGGGAGGGACTGCTCATTACTCCCAGCCAGATTTGTAAGGGTTTTCTGAGGGAAGAAATGCTTGTTGAAACAGATATGCAGGGAAAGGTCATAAAGGGCAGCCGAAAGCCTTCCTCTGAAATTCTGCTGCATCTTGAGGCTTATTCCATCCGCAGCGACATCGGTGCGGTGATCCATGCGCACACCCCTTATGCAACTGCGTTTGCCGTGGCGAACAAGCCTATGGAGACAAAAGCATATCCTGAAATGATCGTTCTTTATGGAGAGATCCCGATTGTGAAATATGGTACCCCATCAACACCGGACATCTGTGTGGATTTGAAAAACCAACTTTGCGATTATGATGTGGTTCTTTTGGCGAACCATGGAATAGTTGCCGTCGGCAAGGATTTATATGATGCTTACTTCAAACTGGAATCCGCAGAGAGCATCGCAAAGGTTCTGCTGCTGGCGAAAATGCTTGGCGGAGGGCATGAACTGCCGCCTGAAGAGGTGGGTAAACTTCATGACATGGGAAGAAAGAGCAGGAAAATGCCCTCAGCCTGAAACAGATTATCGGGTTATTTCGCATCCCGCAATTCCAGCGTATATTTCACCAGATCAAGGTTACCCCATTGTCCGTGTCGGGAATAACAACCTCGGCGTCCGTATACCTGTCAGGCACAAGCGTCATCGAATCCGGCCATTTGTTCAAACTGGCATCGGTGGTGCTTCCAGTGTATGCCCTCTTTCGAAAACCGCTTCAATCCAATTCCTGAGCCTTCCGTTTGAATCAGAGCGCCTGCAACACTTTAACAATAACGATATTTTGTCATATTGCTCTATTTGTGGCTAGAAATTTTATGAAAAGTGAAAAACTCGAATGTGTTATAATGGTTGTACTACACAAAAAAGGTATCAATGGAAAACCTACAGGGGGATGGTCTGATGAACATTCAACGCAAATCAGTTGCATTCGGGCTGGCTATAATATTTTTATTTTTTGCCATATTCTGCGGCTCATGCAAAGACAAATCCGTTGCAGCAACAACCTCCTTTACCAATGCAAAGTGGACTTTGATTGGCCCCTTTGACGAGCCCGATCAGAGCACATGTACCTATTTTTATACCGATCTTCTGAAGGATTACGGTTCGGAGGGAATGGTTTCGGATTCAGGGTTCCCCGATGGTGTAAAAAAACTTGAAAAAATCAAGGCTGATAGCAATATGGTTGATTTCGGCGCAAGGTTTCCCGGAAAAAATTATGCCGTTGCCTATGCAGCCCTTGATTTTGAAAGCGACGGAGGAGAACGTTTTTTCAGAATGGGTTCGGATGACGGACTTCGCGTCTGGATAAACGGTAAGCTGGTTGTGGA
>JAEZBW010000176.1 GCA_023426765.1 Bacillota bacterium | reverse complement strand
TGCTCTCCTCAACCGGAATGGTTTCGGGAATGACAACACAGGCGGCGTTTGTTAAAGAAGCAACGGCAACGATATTGATGTTTGTATGTACGGTTATCCAGAGATCCCCATCCTTTACACCAGCCATGGCCATGCTCAGCAGATCGCAGATATATGCTCCCGTGATGGTTCTTTCTGCAGCAGCGGTCATCGTGCTTAACAGGTTGTATTCATTTTTCTGTACAAATTCCAGAACGGTCATTGGTTCCTCCAAATCAATCGGTTATCCGGGCCTGAAAAAGCTGAACGCCTGATTCCATCGAAAAAGTTGCCATTGAACGAGCAAGAGTACAGATACATAAGACAGCTTACGGTTCCTTCTTTGTATGCTGTTCCATTGCCTTCATTTGTTCCGAAAGGCTGGTGACCTTTTCCCGCAGCTTGAAAATGCAGTCGGTTTCGCAGGCCAGCCCCCGGACGATATCCTCCGCCAGCGCTTTGCAGCTGGGTGCGCCGCATGCGCCGCAATCCAAACCCGGAAGGCCTTCGTTGATCTCCTCCATCTTCTGCATCTTTTTCATTGCTTTCATCATGTCGTCATCCAGCTTTAGAATGGGCTTATACTCCACATCCTCGGTCCAGAGCAGTTCCTGATAATCCCTGGAGCTGTTTTCATCAGAGAAATCCTTCAGTTTTGCCTTTTTGATCTGCCATTTTAAATTGGTTCTTGCCACAAAGGGGTTCTCTACCGTCAATGGTCCGCCAAGGCAGCCCTCGGTGCAGGACAGGCATTCAACAAACTCCACGCCCTCCAGACGTTCCTCTACAATTTCTTCGAGTATTTTTATCACGTTGTGAATTCCATGAACTGCAAGATACTGTTCGTTCCGAAGCGCATAGCTTTCGCCGCCTGAACGCGCCCAACCCACGCCATCAAACCCGGAACAGACCAGATCGCTTTGTATATCTGCAGGAATTTTACGCATTTTATCCAACAGCCTGATATGTATATCCTTCATGGCCAGCACCCCATTGACGCTGGATTCCTTTTTCTCATAAGGAGCCTTAACGCTGGTGACCTTTGCTGCGCAGGGCGAGATAAAGAAAACCCCGATATCCTCCAGCGGAAATCCCTCCTCCTGGGATACGGTGTTCTTCGCAATTCTGGCAGCCAGTTCCATGGGCGATTCAATCTTTAAAAGGTTTGGAATTAAATTCGGAAAACGGACCTGAATTAAACGAACCACCGCGGGGCAGGCAGAAGAAATGACGGGCTTCTTTAGATTTCCCGTTGCCAGCAGCTGCCGGGTGGCATCCGAAACAATCTCGGCCGCCTGGGAAACCTCAAGCACCCAATCAAAGCCCAGTTCCACAAGACCCTGCAAAATCCTGTCCCTGGAATAGCTGCGGCTGAACTGCCCATAAAGTGAAGGAGCCGGGATTGCAACCTTGTAACGGTACTCGCGGATCATTGAAAATGGATCTGTCACCGCTTTTTTGGCATGGTAGGGACACACTTTAATGCACTCACCGCAGTCGATACAGCGTTCCTTAATAATGATTGCCTTGCCGTTTCTTACCCGGATGGCCTCGGTGGGACAGTGTTTGATGCAATTTGTACAGCCTCTGCATTTATCTTCATCCAGCGTCACTGAATGGAAATACTTCGTCATGGCATAACCTTTCCTTCAAGCAGGCCTCTCAGTGAAGATACATGGTGATATACACCTTTGTTCCCTTTCCGGGAGCGCTTTCCAAAACAAACTCATCGGCATGCTTTTTAATGTTGGATAAGCCCATTCCCGCACCGAAACCCATTTCACGGATATTGTCGGGTGCGGTGGAATATCCTTCCTGCATGGCCAGATCAATATTTTCAATTCCAGGCCCATCATCATAGATGAGGATGACAATTTTGTCCTCAAAAACTTCAACCAGGGCTTTTCCTCCATTTCCATGGATAACGGCATTGATTTCAGCCTCATACATGGCAATGGAAGTTCGTTTGATGGTGGGAGGATTCACACCCAGCTGATTCAACAGTTTGCGAACACTGCTGGAGGCTTCTCCCGCAATGGAGAAATCATTGGCTGGAATCAGGTACTCTTTTCTGATAAGGCTACCCACAGTTTACGCCTCTTCCTGTAATGCCTGCCTTGTACAAGATCCCGCATGCGGTAAACATGGGCAGATCGGTTGACAAAAGCACAATCCCCTTTTCCTCTGCCAGTTCACACATGGCGCAGTTTGGCTTTTTCCCGCGTACAAACAGGATTACCTGAATATCCATCATTTCTGCCGTCCGTACCACCTGAGGATTGATAAGACCGGTTAACAGCAGGGCATTTTCTTTCGAAAACGCCATCACATCGCTCATCAAATCTGCACCACATGCGGATTTAACGATTATATCCCTTTTGTCATTGCAGGTATGTATTTCTGCGCCGATTAAGCTTACAATTTCTGAAAGAACCATACGTCACCCCATTTCTTCAGTTACTTCATTATAACATTGGAAAGGCCTGCATGCAATTGCAGGCCATCGTTCCAGCCCGGTAAAGCAGCCCAAACATTTTAAAAGCCACCCGGAAGGTGGCTTTTACCTGCATCATTCTTTGCTGCTGAGGTATTGATTCAGGTCGCTGATTAGCTTTCCCGGATCAATGCCATGAACTGCACAGGCATCGCGGATGCTCTCCCCGGAAGAGGATGGGCAAAACAGGCAATGCATGCCGTGCTTCATAAAAATTGGGGCAGTTCCTTCGTCAAGCATCAGAACTTCACGGATAATCATATCTTCTGAAACTGATTTGGCCATATTCAAATTCCTCCTTATTCATAAAAACCAGAAAAGAAGTTTCCTTCTATTCCCGGCAGGACCATTATTTTTAATTCGTTTTCAACATTATTTATTATACCCCAAAGTGTAAAGAATCCGCAACCCGAAAATACTATCTGAACATGTGAAAAAACACACAAACTTTATTGACGCGGAAGCGAACTTATGATAATTTTAACGGGAATAGTTTCGAATATTCTCTGGGAGGTGCTGAAATGGGTAGGACATTATTGGTCGCTTTTGTCGGTATGGTTGTTGTTTTTATCGTTTTAATCCTTATCATTTTTTGTATCAAGCTGTATTCCGGTATTATCGGAAGAGGCGGAAAGCGTGGGAAAGAAACAGAAAAAGAAACAACAACCGAACCGCAGCAAGGCATATCTTTATCTGATAATGCAATCGAGGACAGTTATATTGCCGACAACACCGAAATCATCGCAGTAATCACTGCTGCAATTATGGCCTGTATGCAGGATTCCGGCACAGGTCTGCGGGTCAGATCCATCAGAAGAATCGGACATACCACCCCGATTTGGAATGTTGCAGGCCGCAACGAACAAATTCTGTCCAAAATCTGATAAGAGGATCGGCATAATAAATGAAAATAAATAATGGAAAGGTAAATTTTTATGTGGAATGAATTCATTGATGCAATTAAGGAACTGGCATTGGAATCTGGGTTTGCCAATATGAGCCTGTTGCATTTCGTTATGATCGGTATTGCTCTGGTGTTTATATATCTGGCAATTGGAAAGAAATATGAACCGCTGCTGCTGCTTCCCATCGCCTTCGGAATGCTGATTGTAAATCTCCCGCTGGGCGGTTTGATGAACCCTGCGCTCTGGGATGTGCAGCCGATAAATTTTGATAGGATTCTGCATGAAGGCGGTTTGCTGGATTTGCTGTATCTTGGTGTTAAGCTGGGAATTTATCCGCCTTTGATCTTCCTGGGTATTGGTGCGATGACCGATTTCGGTCCGCTGATAGCAAACCCGAAAAGCTTCCTTTTAGGTGCTGCCGCGCAGTTTGGTATTTTTGGAACCTATATCGGCGCTATGGCCCTTGGGGTATTCACCGAGAAACAGGCAGGTGCCATTGCTATCATTGGCGGTGCTGATGGTCCTACCGCCATTTGGCTTACATCCAAGCTTGCACCTGAGCTGCTTGGCCCCATCGCTTTGGCAGCCTATTCGTATATGGCCCTGGTACCCATTATTCAACCTCCGATTATGAAGGCGCTGACAACGAAAAAAGAACGTGAAATCGTTATGGAACAGCTTCGCCCGGTGTCCAAACTGGAAAAAATACTGTTTCCAATCATCGTCAGCATCCTGGTTATCTTAATCCTTCCTCCCGCTGCTCCCCTTGTCGGAATGCTGATGCTTGGAAACCTGTTCAAGGAAAGCGGTGTTGTTGGGCGTTTGAATGATACCGCTCAAAATGCGCTGATCAACATTGTTACGATATTCCTTGGATTGACCGTAGGCGCTACTGCCAGTGCGGACAAGTTAAGCCAGCCCGGGTTCGGCATGCAGGCATTATCCATTATTGTGCTGGGGCTTATAGCGTTCAGTGTAGGAACTGCTTCCGGCGTACTGTTTGGGAAGCTGATGAACTGGATAACCGGAGGAAAGATCAATCCGTTGATCGGCTCTGCCGGCGTATCGGCAGTTCCAATGGCTGCCCGTGTATCCCAGGTGGTCGGGCAGAAGGCCAACCCTCAAAACTTCCTGCTGATGCATGCGATGGGCCCGAATGTGGCCGGTGTTATTGGTTCTGCGGTGGCTGCAGGTGTTTTGCTGACAATGCTGGGTAAATGAAATTGATGTTCGGGAGGCAGGAACAAAACCTGCCTCCTTTTTATTTATCGATTTTTTTGTGATAGAACCAGGCCCCACGGATGGTTATCTGGTGCTGCTTCCGAACAATAACTCCTGGGAAACCGGTCTCAAGCTCCTTCGGCCGTTCCTTTTGACTTCAAACCGATGAATTGGTATAATGGTTATCATTCAGCAAATCATGGCAAAATGGCTGATGAATGAATTCGACACATGAATGATTTAAGGTGAGCATATGAAGTACATCGTTTTATTAGGCGACGGCATGGCCGATTACCCTGTTCCGGCCCTGAACGGAAAAACACCGCTGGAGGCTGCAAACAAACCCAATATGGATTTTTTAGCACACCATGGGGAAATGGGGCTTGTAAAAACCATTCCGGAAGGGTACCCTCCGGGAAGTGATGTGGCGAACCTTTCGGTTTTCGGGTATGCCCCGCAGCTGTATTATACCGGCCGTTCACCGCTGGAGGCTGTCAGTATGGGGGTTTCGATGGAAGACACCGATATGGCTTTTCGTTGTAACCTTGTCACCTTATCGGGTGAAGAGCAGTATGAAGAAAAGACCATGCTGGATTACAGTTCCGGTGAAATCACCACCGAAGAAGCCGGCGAATTGATGAAAGCTATCGCTGAAGCACTGAACACTCCGGAGTTTTCATTTTATCCGGGGATCAGCTATCGGCATTGTCTGATTTGGAAAAACGGAACAGATGGTTTGAATTTAACTCCCCCCCATGACATCAGCGGCAGAAAAATCGCTTCATTTCTTCCAAATGGCGGAAACAGCAATATTTTTCTATCCTTCATGAAGAAAAGCGAAGCCATTTTAAAGGATCATCCCGTCAATTTAAGCCGCATTCAAAGAGGATTGAACCCTGCAACCTCTATCTGGCTGTGGGGCCAGGGCAGAAAACCCGCTTTGAAGCCCTTCCGGGAAAAATATAACCTGGGCGGCAGTGTGATTTCGGCTGTGGATCTCATCCGCGGCATTGGCATTCTTGCAGGCCTGGAACCCATCATGGTTGAAGGGGCTACAGGCAATCTGCACACCAATTATACGGGAAAAGCTTTGGCTTGCCTGCAGGCATTGGAAAACGGCAGCGATTTTATTTATGTCCATGTAGAGGCTCCCGATGAATGCGGGCACCAGGGTATGATTGAGGGAAAGGTCACCTCCATAGAAAAAATAGATGCAGAGTTGTTATCACCCCTGCTAAAAGGCCTTGAAAAATGGGATTATTCCATTCTTCTGCTTCCCGACCATCCCACACCTTTATCGATCCGAACCCATTCCAGAGAGCCTGTTCCCTATGTCATTTTCAGGAAAACAGCACAAGGGGCATCGAGCGACACGTCGTTCACAACAAGGCGGTTTACCGAGAAGGAAGCTGAAAAAACAGGTATACTGGTTAAAGAAGGCCATACGCTGATGGACAGGTTCCTTACGTAAGATCCATCCTTTCGTTCAGATTTTCCATGAACGTTGTGCACCACGAAAATTATAGCGAAGCTGTCATTCTGAGTGCAACGAGGAATTTTACCCGAAGTAAATCCTTCGCAACGCTCAGGGTGGCAGCTTCGTTTATAGCAATGACAATCGTGGTGCTTTTTTGGCGGGCTTTTCACTTTTTTCAAAACAATGAACTTCTTAATAGATCAGAAAAACGGTTTGGATTACCAAACCGCTTCACTTTTTATTGACCCTTCAGTTCCTCTTTGGAAGGAATCTTCAATTCCTGATCGACTGAGATATTGTTGTACGGTGCAGGGATCTTGTTATACATCCCAAGCTTCTCCACATATGTCCAATCGTCGCCGTAGTACTGCTTTGCAATGGAAGACAGGGTTTCACCCTTTTTCACCTTATGGATCTTCACTTCTGCTACAGGCGCCTGTGTGGGGCTTGGTGTGGCTTGCGGGGTGGCTTCCGGTGTTATTTCAGGGGCGTCCGTCGGTTCAGGTGTCACTGAAACGGTAATGGGAGGGGTTGGAGACACCGGATCGGAATCCTTCAACTTGTCCATAATATTTTTAATGACAAAGTACATGATCACGACCAATAGAACCGCAGTGAGAACCACGGCTACATAATAAATGATATTTTCATATTTTCTAAAATTCTTCTTGTTGGTGCTGTTGTATTTATAGGTTGGCGGCGGTGTGCTCTTTAAAGCAGTCGCCTTTGGCTTTTCAGGCACTTTTTTTACCGGAGCGGTGTTTGAGGCCGTCACCCTTTCTATGCGGACAACCATCGCCGTCATATCGTCATCAGCGCTTTTCTTCATCGCTTCCGAAATCACCCGGTAGGCAATATATGTACTGTCGCTGCGCATGGACAAAATATCTTCCAGGCTCTCTTCCCCGAGGGCATTGTACACCCCGTCGCTGATGAGAAGATACTTGTCCCCTTCCATGATTTCCATTGGCTCTGTCAAGGTGACGGGCCCATCCTGATCGTCGTCGATATTGTATTTCTCCTGAAAACCCTCCACCTCGTCATCCGAGATGATTCCCAGCTCTACCAGCCGCTGCGGCTGGGCTTTTTCGCTGGACATATGTTTGAAAACATTACCCCGGCAGTAATAGATGTGTCCCGTTCCGAAGAGTGCGCCAAAAGCTTTTCCCTCTGACAGTAACAACCCGGAAAAGCCCATTTGTCTGGCTGGATCTTCAGCGGGCACTTTGTTCATATCCATAAAGCTTTCAAGATATTTCGCTGTTTCAGTAACCCTGGAAGCCAGTTCTTTCGTCTTAAAGTCTGCATCGCCTTCATGAACGGTTATCTTTTCATGAAATTTTCCCATTTCGCGCAGGATTGAAAAGCTGGCACGTCTTTCGTCGTCGGAATATTCCATGTGGTCGGCCACCGCAAAGAAATACTCATTTCCGCGGTTTTCCAAAGATGCCTCCATGTTGTCCAGATGATGCTCCGATAAGAACTTACCATTCATATAGAAGTCATCCCGGTTTGTTTCTCTTTCGTTTCCCCTGCGTGAATAAACGCACGCATTTACCTTTAATATCTCGCTCATTTGGAATTCTCCTTCTTTCGACAAGTGCTGGATATTCCTTTTTTATCATCATATCATATGAATTTTGTGGTTTCAACACAAATCAAGCCGTTTCAGCATCCGTTTCCATTACAGCTTGGTTACAAAAAAATGCGTTTTTCGTGAGACACTTGAACCTATTTCTCGGGTACTTTATTTGTTACGGAAAAATCAAAGAGAGCCGGAAATTTTCCCGGTTGCAGAATTCATTAGGAAATGTATTAAAGAAGGGAGGATGCATCCTCCCCGGGTAGTTAGCTGCTTGCTGTATTTTCGGGCACAAATGTGGCACAGTCTGTTTCTTTTGTTGAAGTGGCATTTCTAGGCTGTACTTCGATCTTTTCAGCCGTGCATTTATCACCGTTCATATAATAGTAACAGCTGTTTACAACACATTTAATACCTTCATTGGCATGATCCATTTTTACAGGCTGCATCATAAACCTCCTTTCAGAAATTGATGGTTTTCCCGAAATTACGGGTTCAGGAAAACAATCGTTTTGAACCATCACTATTTTTTGCATGCTGGGGTGGGATCATACAAGGCATTTTTTAACTTGTAAAAACATGTTAATTCATCAAGCCTTGCATTCCGGAAACGATGACTGTCTTTATGCTTATCTGATGAGTCCCTCATTCCTGTTCACGGGTGGTACCTTAAAACCATCCGCGGTACCTTGTACTCGGGACGAGGCATGCGATGTGTTCCAGTGCTGGGGTTTTCCTTCCTGTGGGAGCGTTCCGGTGGATACGCTCCTCTGGTACACACCTGTACTCGTGTGATTTTGGTAATCAAACCTCCGGTATGTTGCGATTGCATGCAGTCGCATCCATTGCTATAATGGAAGAGGTGTACCATGGAAAAGCCTGATGGCAAGGGAATACCTGTGGAGACATCGTATAATGCCTGCGGAAATAAGTTATCTGATGATGTTTCCCCCGGCGGTAGAGAAAAAAAGAGGTGGACGATATGGGTAAAAAGACAATCGGGTATTACAATGTACGCAAAATTTCCAGCTTGAAGGACATGGTAAAGCAAAGCGCGGAAAAGTTCCCAAATTGTGACGCTTTTACGCTGAAAAACAACCAGGGAAGCTTTTATGGCATTACCTTCCGGCAATTTCAGGATCAGATGAACGCGTTGGGGACCGCCCTGTTGGATTTGGGTTTGAAAAATGCAATGGTGGCGGTTTTATCCGAAAATCGTTATGAATGGTGTCTCAGCTATCTGGCTGTAACCAATGGCGTTGGTGTGATTGTGCCGTTGGATAAGGAGCTTCCGGAAAATGAAATCCAGTCTCTCCTGTCCCGTTCACAAACCCAGGCTGTCGTAACCTCTGCAAGCCACCTGGAGGCCATCCTGAAAGTTCAAAAGAATCTGCCCCATCTAAAGTATGTCATCAATATGGATGACCCGGAAGACGAAAGTACATATGTCTCTCTGAAGAAATTGGTTAAGAAGGGTCAGGCTTTAATAGACTCAGGAAATCGTACTTACATCGATGCCGAGATTGAACCGGACGTAATGAACATGCTGATCTTCACCTCGGGAACCACCGATAAGTCCAAGGGGGTCATGCTGTCCCATAAAAACCTGTGCCACGATATCATGGCTGTTTCACAGCTGATTTACGCGGATCCTCACGACAGCATTCTGTCGATTCTGCCCCTCCACCACACCTATGAGTGTACTGCCGGCTTTTTAACGATGATGTATCTGGGGATCTCCATCGGTTTTTGCGAAGGGCTTCGCCATATCACGAAAAACCTGCAGGAGTACAAGCCCAGCATCATGATGTCTGTTCCGCTGATTTTGGAATCGGTATATTCAAAGGTAGTTAAAAAAGCAAGGAAAGACCACAAATACCCGCAATTGCGTTTCGGTTTGTTTATAACCCCCGTCCTGGCGAAGCTTGGCATTGATATCCGCAGAAAACTGTTCCGCGATGTCCATGAAAACCTTGGAGGCAACCTTCGGCTGGTGATTTCGGGGGCGGCCGCGTTAAACCCGAAGATCTCAAAAGCATTGCGTGCCATGGGCTTTAACCTCCTTCAGGGATATGGCCTGACAGAATGCTCCCCCATTGTAACGGTGAACCGGATGGAGGTTTACAACGATGCCGCCGCCGGGCTGCCTCTGGCAGGTGTCACGGTAAAAATTGACAACCCGGGGAATGATGGAATCGGAGAAATTCTGGTTCAGGGTGACAATGTCATGCTGGGCTATTACAACAACCCGGAAGCAACCGAGGAGGTTCTGAAGGATGGCTGGCTTTATACCGGAGATTATGGGCGCGTTGACAAGCATGGCTTCCTTTTTATAACCGGAAGGAAAAAGAATGTCATCGTAACGAAAAACGGGAAGAATATCTATCCGGAGGATATCGAGCTGTATCTGAACCGAAGCGAATATATCAAGGAATCCCTGGTTTATGGCGTCGACAGTGAAGATGAGGAAGAAACCAAGGTATGTGCGCAGATCGTTCCGAATATGGAAGTAATTGTCGAAGAGCTTGGGAAGTTCCCGCTGAAGGACGAACTGGAAAAAATTATTGCAGCAGAAGTGAAAAAGGCCAACAAAAAACTGTCCGGCTATAAAAAAATACAGCATTTTGATATCCGCGAGGAAGAGTTTGAAAAAACAACAACAAAAAAAATCAAACGGTATGTAGAGCTGCTGTCGTTGAATATTTCAAACCTTGCCAGCAAACTGAAAATAAAGTGAGCCAGTGGGGACAGGTTCCTTTGGCTCAATTTGACCACGGGGGACAGGTCCCCTGGTATAATTATAGCCAAGGGCGGGATCAAGTTCCCAAACGCTCTAATATGATTGATATCGGGTGAAAATATGCTTGCTACCTTTCATACACATAATTGCTTCTGTGATGGAAAAATGACACCGGAAGATTATATACTATCCGCTATTGAAAAAGGTTTTCCTGCCATTGGGATGTCAAGCCATGCACCTGTTTGTTTTGATACCGAATGGACAATGAAGCCCGGGCGTCTTCAGGAATATATGAAGACGGTTCTCTATCTGAAGGAAAAGTACCATGGCAGAATACAGGTCTATGCCGGTCTGGAAACCGATTTTTATCCCGGTACCGTGGATTATCGCAGTTACCCCGGGCTGGACTATACGATTGGTTCGGTGCATTTTATTCATGATACTGCAGGGAAAAGGTATATGGCATTGGATGGCACCCCCGGGGAGTTTATGGAAACCAGAGATGCCATTTTCAAAGGCGAAGTGCAGGCATTGATCGAAAAATATTATCAGTTGCTGACAGAAATGCTTCGGCAGCAGCCACCTTCCATCCTTGGGCACCTGGATGTTCTAAAAAAGAACAATACCGGCAGCCGCTTTTTCAATGAGACTGAAAACTGGTACCGGAAGGCTGTTGAAAAAGTTCTGGATGTTGTGGTGGAACAGCAGGTCATCGTGGAGATCAATACCGGTGGAATCGCCCGCGGGTATACCACTGAAATGTATCCCTCGGATTGGATTATATCCTGCATGCGGAACAGGAACATCCCCATCATGCTGAACTCCGATGCGCATCGCCCGGACATGATTGACGCCTACTATCCCCAGGCTGTCGAGAGGCTGAAAGCATTGGGCTACCCCAGCCAAAGAATACTTCTTGATAACATCTGGCAGGATGTGCCTTTGTGAGTTTTACCAAGGAACCTGGGCCCCGCCCAGTGGCTTAATAGCGGCCGTATTCGTTGACAGCCCACAGGTAAGCCTGTACGTTTTCGTAAGGAGTTCCTGCAGCAAGGCTTCCGGCAGTGGTTTCCACCAGGCCTCCGTCACCGCCAACCGCATCAATATCTCTTCTGACCAGTTTGATAATTTCTTCCGGTGTGCCATTTCTAAGGGTAAAGGGCGGCATTTGGCCGTGAATAACCGCTTTCGGCATGACTTTACGGATCTCCAGCGGATGGATGGTCGGCCCGAAATTCACTCCGTTTACACCTGCATCATAAAGTATCTTCATCAAGTGCCCCATGGAACTGTCCGAATGCTGATAACGTGAATCCTCCGGGTTAGGGGAGAACTCCGCAAAAACCCGTTTCAGGAATGGTGCACAGAACTCTTCATATTGAGCAGGCGGGAACAGGTAGCTGTTATCGTCCGTTATCCAGTAGCCATTCCTTAGCTTGGAGTTCGTAGCCTTCAGCAATGCTTTGTGATATTCCACCATTTTTTCGGTTAATATCTCATAGAATGCTTTCATGACCTCGGGTTCATCCATGATGAAAATACAGGTATTTTCGGTGCCAAGGATGCTGGTGGCCATGGTGGCCGGGCCCCTGTGCCCCCTGCTTCCGAAATCCAGCTTGTTTCCGGTTTCTTTCTCAACCTTTTCCTTCTCTTCAAACCAGCCTTCCGGAAATGTTTCTTTGTACATATCCAGTTTTTCAGCCCTGGAAATAAGCTTCTTCACATCTTCGATGTCCTCCACGGTGGACTCCAGCCAGGGTGTTCCGCCTTCGCTGTATTCCCAGTGGGATCCCATGATCACTTCAAAACGGTTGGGTTGAAGAATCATATCTTCTTTTTCGTGAAAGTGCCTGATTCCTATGGCCTTTTCCATCTTGTCGTTGCACAGCCGGTTCATTTCCAGCCTGTATTCCCGATCTTTGAAATACCGCAGGGTGGACTCCACCTGCATATCCTCAAGAAGAAAGTGGTCGTCAAAGGACAGCTTAACCGGAACACGCGGCTTATTGGTTGTAAAAGGTTCAAAACACTGTGCATTTTCTTCCCAGAACTTTTGATAATCCAATAAATACTTCATCCTCAGGTTACCCCCATTATTTTTTTACAACAATATTCACCAGCCGGCCGGGGATGGCAATCACCTTTACGATTTCCTTGTCCTTCAGGAAAGTCGCGGCCTTTTCATCCTTCAGTGCCAGCTCTTCCATGGCCTGTTTATCGGCGTCGGAAGGAACATCGATCCTGAATTTAACCTGTCCGTTTACCTGAACGGCGATTTCAACGGTGTCCTTCACCAGGGCAGCCGGATCCCATGCAGGCCATTTCTGATGGAAGATGGAGTAGGCATATCCCATCTTCTCCCACATTTCCTCTGCAAAATGCGGAGCAAACGGAGAGACCAGAATCAAAAGACTCCTGAGGGTATTTTCCAGAACCTTACCGCTTCTTTCGGGCAGTGCATCATATTTGTAATAGGCGTTAACCAGTTCCATCAGCCTTGCAATGGAGGTATTAAACTGGAATTTATCTGCGTCCTCGGTAACCCCCTTAATGGCGGTGTGCAATACAAAGGCCAGTTCCTTTTCTTCTGCACCGTTTTTGTCAGCGGTCAGGGAGGCTTTCTCTTCAAGATATTTCTCTACGGACCTTTCAATACGGTTGACAAAGCGGGAGATCGCCTTTATCCCCTCATCGTTCCATGGCCCGCCTTCTGTATAGGCAAAACCGAAGGAAAGGTACAGACGGAAGACATCGGAACCGTATTCGTTGATATATTCATCCGGGGAAATGGTGTTTCCCTTGGATTTGCTCATGCGGGTGCCGTCCGGGCCAAGAATGGTCCCCTGATGCACAAGGGACTTGAATGGCTCGTCAAAATCCAGGTAGCCCATGTCGCGGAGGGCCTTCGTGAAGAACCGGGCGTATAAAAGGTGCATTGCAGCATGCTCTGCGCCGCCCACATATTTATCCACAGGCAGGATTTTATTCACCCATTCCCGGTTGAAAAATTCCTTGTCGTTCTTATTATCCGGATATCTTAAATAATACCAGGAGGAGCAAACAAACGTATCCAATGTATCGGGATCCCGCTTTGCGGGCTTTCCGCATTTCGGACAGGCTGTATTCATATACGCATCACATTTGGCAAGCGGTGATTCTCCATCGGGAGTAAACTCCACATCGTAGGGAAGCTCGACCGGCAATTGATCCTCCGGAACCGGTACGGCGCCGCAGCACTCGCAGTGCACAACGGGAATCGGCGCACCCCAGTAACGCTGCCTTGAAACAAGCCAGTCCCGAAGCCTGAAGTTGACTTTCAGCTCGCCTCTTCCTTCTTTTTGAAGCTTTTTCACAATCGCCACCCTGGCGTCCTCGGAGATAACCCCGGAAAACTCCTGGCTGTCGGTGAGGATACCATACTCCACGAAAGGAAGCGTATCATCTGCACCTTCCCTGCCCCGGATCACCCGTTTGATGGGCAGGCCGAATTTGGTGGCAAATTCAAAGTCCCTTTCATCATGGCCCGGCACCGCCATGACACAGCCCGTGCCGTAACCGGCCAAAACATAATCTGAAATCCAGATGGGTACCTTCGCGCCATTTACCGGATTGATAGCGAAAGCGCCTGTAAATACGCCGGTTTTTTCTTTTACCGTGGACATTCTCTCCACGTCGGTCTGCTTTTTGGCAAAATCCTTATATTCTTCAACCTGTTTACGGCACTCCTCTGTCGTAACCTGATCGGTCAGTTCGCTTTCGGGGGCCAGCACTACATAGGTTACGCCATACAGCGTATCGGCCCGGGTGGTGAACACCTTGAAGGTCTTATCGCTGTCGGCGACGCTGAACTCTATTTCGGCGCCTTCGGAGCGGCCAATCCAGTTTGTTTGAATCTTTTTGGTCTTCTCAGGCCAATCCAGATCGGGAATGCAGTCCAGAAGCTCCTGGGCATAGGCGGTGATCTTGTAGAACCACTGTGTTAAGTCCCGTTTGGTCACTTCCTGATGGCATCTTTCACAGGTTCCGTCCACCACCTGCTCGTTGGCCAGAACGGTTTTACAGCTGGGGCACCAGTTCACGGGAGCCTTCTTGCGATACGCCAGACCATGCTCGAAAAGCTTCAGGAAAATCCATTGGGTCCATTTGTAATACTCCGGCGCACAGGTGATGACTTCATAATCCCAGTCATAGGTAGCGCCCATTTCCTGGAGCTGGCGTTCCATTGTCTGTATGTTTTTATACGTGGAATCCTTCGGATGGATGCCCGTTTTTATCGCGTAGTTTTCAGCAGGCAGGCCAAAAGCGTCAAACCCCATGGGATGGAACACATTATAGCCCTGCAGGCGCTTCATTCTGGCCCAGGAATCGGTGAGGCCGAAATTGTACCAGTGGCCCACATGCAGGTTCGCCCCGGACGGGTATGAAAACATCTCCAGGCAATAGAGCTTGTTGTCCAGCTCCTCTTTATTAAATTGATAGAGTTTGGTATCCTCCCAAATCTTTTGCCACTTTTTGTCCACCTTCGTTGAATACGCCATATTTCTTCCTCCCGATCCAAGGCCCGTGTTTTGAACGGGCCTGTTACTTGACATAATTTTGGGACGGGCTATGCCGCCCGAACAGGTTTCTATGTTTATTCCCGAGGCGGGATAGCTCTGCCGTCCTGCCATAACCGTTCCAGATTGTAGAACGACCGATCCTCCTCGTGAAAAATGTGAACAATAATATCGCCGTAATCCATCAGAATCCATCTTGCGCTGTTATAGCCTTCCCGGCGAAGAGGCCTGACATCCTTTTCCTTCAGCTTGAATTCAACCTCGTCGGCAAGCGACTTGATATGGGTGGTGGATGTACCGCTGCATATGACGAAATAGTATGCGATGGTGGTCAGCGCATGGACGTCGATGGTTTTCAGATCCCTGGCCTTTTTGTCCTCCAATGCATTGACAATACAGTTATACATTTCTTCCATTTCCATTAAAAATATCTACCTCCTGTTTTTCAATTATTGGGTCCAGAAAAGTGTTAAAAAATATATGTTACTATCATAAACCTTTCAATGTCAGGTATCAAGGGGATTTTTTCCTGAAATCCTGCTTTATCCTTCAGTTTTCAGTGCTTTCCCACCGGGCGTAGATGCCGCAGGGCAAAAC
>JAEZBW010000170.1 GCA_023426765.1 Bacillota bacterium | reverse complement strand
ACCAATGCCTTTTATTTGGAAAATGCATTCCGAAAAGGCTTATTGAATATAGGAAGGAGAATTGAACTATGGAAAATTCATTAAAGGCGATTTTAATTGGTGCGGGGGTCGTAATTACCCTGATTGTGGTATCTATCGGCTTTTTGCTGATGCGATCGGGCCAGAGCACGGCACAGAATGCCATCGGCAAACTGGATCAAATCAATGCCGAAATGTCGGAATCCCAGTATACCATGTACGACGGTATCGAGAACAGGGGCAGTGAGGTTGTCAATGTGCTGAACAAGTTCAAGGACGAGTATATTGGAATTCAGGTAAAAACCAAAAAGGTCCCCGCCGGCACCTGGTACATTCATAATGTAACCATTACAAGTAATATCGGAGCAATCAGTGCTGCATCCACCAATCAGATATCCAATACCATGGATGAAACCCATACCGAGTATATCAATCCAAACGGTAAATTCCTGGGCTCGCTTGTCAGGGATCAAAATGGTACGGTTGTCGCTCTGGTGTTTACACAGAAGTAAGTTCTTTGAATGAAGATGAGGGGCGAGTGTTCATACTGCACCTGACCTTGAACAGGGCTTCACGGGAACCTTTTACGATTTCGCAGTATTTTCATTGCATAGAATGTAATAAAAAGGTAGAATGGTGAGGAATATGGATGAAAATGTTTCTAAAATAATCGCCTGCATTTCGGTTGTAATGTTGGTGGTTGCCGCAATATCACTGTTTTTCATTCTGTATCGGGACAGCACCGATACGGTAAGCCTTGTCAACCGTGGGATCAACGACCAGAGGGCGGTACTCGAGTTTTCCGGACAGAAAGCCCAAAGCACTGATGTGCGGGGCAGTGAAATCGTTGGCACGATTAAAAACGGACTGGAAATCGATATCTTTATCGATTCGGTATATATTTCAAGATCACAGGACGCTCATGCCTTTGATTTCGGGACTATTGACAAAACAGCCTGGTATTCTGTGAGGTATCTCTTCAATCCCTCCGGGGAGGTAACCTCGGTTCAATATGTAAAAAGATAGGCAGTGATGAAATGTCAGAAACACTCAGTAAGGTGTTCGCATTGATAATTGCAGTACTGTTGTTGTATATCTTTCCCGTTGAAAACATGTTAACACGACAGGATGATATTGCCGGAGTGTTTGTTTTGAACGAGACAACTGAGTTCGTCGATTCGGTTCGGAACCTGGGCTATATCACGCCTGTGATGTTTCGTCAGTTTTCGCAGGTGTTGGCCACCACCGGAAACCGGTATACCATTGCCATGGAGCACCGGCATGTTAATATGCAACCTGTCTACACAGATCCGGATGACATTACGTCTTTTCAACATGACTTCAGCAGTCATTATCATACCATCTATACCGATGAAATCATGAAAACGCTGTTTCCAGAGGTAAATCCGCCCTCGGAGGACACCTATTATTATCTTTCCAAGGGTGACCTTTTTACTGTGAAGGTTGTGAATGAGAATAAGACTATTGCAACCAGGGTTCAGGAGCTGCTGTTGATGACCGATCTGCCTGTTCGGAAAATTATCGTCAATTATGGGGGAATGGTGCGGGATGAAAGTCACTGACATCTCTATTTTGTTTGTGATCATCATATTGCCTTTTGTCCAGATTCTCCGGATTCAGACCGACAACCTGCAGAACACTGCTTACAGGAACATGGTCATCGACAGGTACATTGATGCCGCGGTTGAGGATGCATCCGAAGCCATGATCGTTCGCGGAACCTACAATATGGTCAGCATATCCAGGGAAAAGGCTCTTTCAGCCTTTTGCAGCACAATGTTTACCAACTTCAATGTTTTGGGAAATGAAACTGAACAAAACAAGCTGATGCTGTATATCCCGGTGATGGTTCTGGTGGATTATGACGGTTATTGGGTTTGCTCGATGGAGGATTATACAAACAGTGAAGGCAGTAAAGAGGGAAAAATGGTTTGGAAACCGAAAAAGCCATATGCCTATGAAAGTAATGGTTATGTATATCTGTTCACACTAAACAGGCAGGTAAAGGTTCTGGACATGTCAAACAACCGGTTTTATGAAGGAACACAACAGGAATTGAAGGGTGAGGTAACTGAAGAGATAATTCTTCAGGATGATCTGTTTGATGCGGTCAGAAAGCGCACAGTAATGGAAGCGATTAAAAAGGATGTCAATGAGGCGATTAATACGCACAATATCTACGCAAAAAGGTATGGGATCACCTACCGATTCAGCCCGCCCTCCATTTCTGATGGTGACTGGTATAGAAACATTGAAGACATTGGGTTCCTGGCTTTTTTTCAGGGAATTCCAACCGGCCTGCGGGGGATGCGGTATAACAATTTTGCCCTGGGTGCTGCCAGAATTATAAGGAAAGATAATTACTACATCCAGCAGGATGCAAACGGCTTATTTTATTATCATCGGGAAACCTGCAGTAAGCTATCCCAAAGGAATGAGGCGTATGACTCACCCGTGGAATGCGCCCTGGAAGGCGCATTTCCCTGCCACACCTGCACCCCCTAAGCCACTGTAAGCCACTGGGGACAGGTACCTTGGCTTAATTTGACCACTGGGGACAGGTACCTTGGCTTAATTTGACCACGGGGACAGGTTCCTTGGCAAAAAATGAACAGGGGGTCAAATTCGTTGATTTATTTATCAACCTTATAAGCTGCAATTGCGGTTCAAATACAGGACAAAGATATTAAAACTAATAGCTTTATAACAATGTTATGAAGAAACGAATTTTAATTCTTATTTAATGGAGGATTTATCGATGAAAAGAAATCTGAGATTGGTTGCAAAGGTACTGATATTGGTGATGCTTTTCATGATGAACAACGTTTCAGGTGCATCTGAGGCAGTCAAGTTTCCGGATGTACCGGACACAGCATGGTATATGGATGATTTACAGCATATCCTGAAGGATACAAGAAAGATTTTTTCAGGTTATCCGGACGGGACTTTCAAGCCTAATGACACCCTGACGGTGGATATGTTTATCAAGCTGATCATCACCGTGATGGGCCACAAAGTGGAAAACGGAAAGGATTACTGGGCTTCAACCTATATAGATAAAGCAATTGAAGAAGGCTATATTGCGAAAGATTCGTATGCCTATATAAACGAGTTGAGTTTTAAAAGCTATGACAAAAATGATCCTTATGCCGGATATAAAAAGCCAATTAGTAGAAAAGAGATGGCATTTATCACAGGAAAAGCTTTGGATAAAATCACTGCTGACAGTGAATATCGAGATCTGCTGGCAGTTATTGATCTGATAAAGGATTACCGTTCCATCGCTAATTTATTTTGCTTGAACATCGCCAAATGCTATGATCTTGGAATCATCACAGGATACCCGGATGGAGAGTTCAAACCGGATAACCTTCTGACAAGGGCAGAGGCAGTTGCAGTCATCCGTCGACTGATAGATCCTGGCGCCCGGAAGCTAACACCTTTGCCGATTGCAGCCAAACCAAGCCCCACACCTGTTCCAGTAGCGCAATTAAATCGCCCAGCTAAGAAAGATATGGGTAATGGTGTGGTAGAAGTAGAGGGAATAAGGTTTGATCCTGCCGAGAACATCATAAATAAACGGAATGGGGCCATGCATATTCTGAAAGCCCAGGAATTCCTTGACGTATTTCTTGAGTATCTGAGGTTTTATGAATATGAAGGTAAAGCAAGGGTGAAAGGGTATATTCCAGAGTTACCTGATAATTATAAATGGGGTTTATCGATAGATACCAGTATTATAGGTCAAGATGACAGAGGATATTATGGTGCATCGTATCTAACGGATGAAGGTTTTTCACCTGAGCAAGCGTTTCCTAAGCAAGGGCATACATTTGATAAGCCTTTATATACAATTAAGGAGAACATAACCGTAATAGTGATAGTTTGTGAGATATTAGCTCCTGAAGAATCATCTTCAAGTCGCTTTTGGATATCCTTAACTCAAGAAGAATACTCTATGAATGATGTTTACGGAGGTTTTGATGGCAGATACCCTTTTGATGCCAGGGGGTTTTTCGAATGGTAAAACGAGTTTTGATAACATTATTCTTTATTACGTTAGTAATTGTTGTTCTATTGAGTAGTCACTCAGATGGAGGGTCTTATAAGGAAATTGTAATAGGTTCTCCGCCTGATGGAGCAGGAGACAAGATTGCTACAGCCGGCGGATATAAATTAATCGAGTTCTGGCATTCTTCCGGTGGATATTGGAAGGCAACAATGAATACGGATTCTGGGAAAAAAGAAATTATTATTAGCGATGAGGAGACCAATAAACAGGCATGGAAGGATGCGGATATTTTAAGGGAAAAGATATATCAGAGTAAGTTTATTTTGGAATACAATATACCACACCCACAGGAAGTAATTAATGCTCTATCGGAAGGAGCAACAATTACACCAGTTTTTAACATTTGTAAAAACACTATTTACTGTGCTGAGAATAACAACATTACTATCGACAAGTTCTTTAATTTAGAGCCAGTACTCGAACCTAATCAAACTGATTTACCTAAAAAGCCCGAATACATGATTGGGTCAGATTGCATTGTTATCCGTGCACTACCGCAATTAAGCTGTGATAGAGAAACATTTAATCAAACAGTTCTATTTTATCCACATAAGCTTCCCGTAGTCGAAGCCAGCTGCGGCAGCCACTCTTATGCCATGTTCCATTATGATGGAACTCATACCGGTATTGGTTACTCACCTGATCCCTTCTATGCGGGTCAAGGTATTAAAACGATTGAATATACAGACATCAAAAACCTGAAAGGTCATCTAAACCCAGGCTTCGAAGTTACAACCGATATTGAACCCAATTGGATCAACGAGCCCAGCGAAAAGCTTAAAATCGGCGACGGTACCTTTGCCAATGCAGGCGCTATCTCCATTCGATTCTGGTATCCTATTAGGGTTGATTATTATGCATCCTATCCCGTTACCATAACCCCAACCCCTACACCATCGCTAACACCAACCCCATCGCCAACGCCCGTTCCGGCAGTAACTCCCGTCACAACGGAAAATGTTACACCCCATCATACATCCAGCCTGGAGCCGGATGCTTCCTGTATCATCCGTGCCGATGAACGGGGCAACGAAAAATTCGATGTTGATAAAGGAATACCAGTAAAAGAAAACCTGTTTGTTAATGTACGTGCAAAAGAATACTTGGTTGACCATACCTTTACTGAGCACAACTATTCTGAAAGCATGCCCATCAGGGTTAAAGCGACCTATCAGCTGACATGGCAGGAGGATCATGGTCATTATGAGTCATCAACCTGCGGGGCGGGTACCCTGCGTCATGGGATGGGCAGATATTGTGCCGATTCCAATGATGATGGCATTATGGACAGTTGCCCCGGGCATACATACTACGGCTGCAGGGATACAAATGGTGACGGAATTGATGACTACTGCCCGGGTCACGACACATGGGTTTCGAACTGGGTAGATATGTCAGCAACCGAAGTGGCATACTCCGATGCCCATATGGTAAACCGTAGTTATTCTTATTGGACGGTAGACCAATTCGAAGCGTTTGTCCCAGACAGGGCAACCATAACTAATGCAGCGCTTCCACAAGGCAAAACAAGCCTGCAGGCATCGGGAATAAGTGAACCGGAAATTACCATTTCTCATAAGGTTAATACTTCCGATCACGTTTTAAACGATCCTTTTTCTGAAGCGGTAACGAATAACAAGATAAAGTATGATACTGTTGCGGGTTGTTACGTGGTGGATCTTGGAATAAAGAACTTGAATAATCCCACTCAAAGGCCCACCGTACCTGCCATTACGAATCAGAGCACACTCACAGAAAATGCCATAGGCCAGTATAAAACACAAAACGATTCCTTGAAGTTTAACGGAAAGGTAATTTTGGACAATACACCCTCAGCCAATGGGAATACACCCGATCCGGCGAGTATTCCGGATAGTCCTGTATGTGGTGAGAATGCTTTGTATAAGAACCAACTAATAATTCCTGATGCAGCATTGAATGGTTCTCACAGCACCACGGGTACAATAACTTACCAAAGGCTTTCACAGGCTGTCAATCCAGTTCATACAGCATCCATCACCGAACCTGTCGGAAATGCCAACAGCGTCACTGTCCATACTCCGGTTGTTTGTAATTCCGGGGTTCGGGACGATCAGGACAATGATCAGACCCTGCATCCGGACAGAACCCGATCAGCATTGGTCCTCGGCAGGCCTTCCCGCATCAGATTTCTGACAACCGGCGCTCACCTGAACATCCCCGGTTATGCCCAAAACGGGGTGATGGACTGCAGAAAATACACACGGGAAAGGCAGGTCAGGTTCCCGTTTGATGTATACATAGGAACTGATGAACCGTTGAAATCCTGTTATGTGCCAAAGAATACGTGGTATTCCATCCCCATGAGTGCTTCCTTTGATGAAACCGACATTTTTATCCCCACCTGGGTTTCTGAAGGAGAATACACAGTTCAATTTCGTGAGATAGCCGTGAATGCTCCCAACCTAACCCATACACAGGCTCATGCAAACCTGAATATTGAAAACTATGTGGCCGTGCGTGAAAGTCCGGTCAGGGTAATCGGCCGATTATACGGCTTAAAGATTACCGATGTCACCGATCAATTGTGGCAGGAGATATTTAGGGTAGGGAAAGATACCTCGGAGCATACCGGAAATTATTATTATACAGGAACGAAAAACGAAGAGGGACAAGCACGCGGTAATCTGCCCATCTTTACGATGCCGTTGCTTGAAGGAAGTCATAGTGTCTATAAAAACAAGGGAGCGCTGAAAACCGGATACGCCTTCAGGTTTGACCTGACGACCCAGGGAAAGTATTACGGTGAATCAGACTTCATCACCATCACGCCAAGGTTCTTTTACATTAAGAAGGACGGTACCGGCCGCCAGGAAGTGGACTTATGGTATCATGAAGATTTCAACGGGAAAATGAACTATTTTGTAAAAATTGAATCAACCGGCCGGAATCGAGACAACCCGAAAAGCATGATCCTCGGTGACATTTACCGGAACGTCGCGCAAAGAGAAATCATCGATACGGCAAGAATTCTTGGCCTTAATCAGGACTCCTTTGAAAAGGCATCCAGATCTATAGGCTGGTTGGATCAAATTGTTTTGTCCCAGTGTCAGAGAACTTTTACCGGTTCTAAAACATGGCTGCCCGCAGCGGTTAATGCTGACACGGCCACACAATCCGTACAAAAGTGGTACGGGGAGTACTATTTACCAAATGACCTGTTTGCAGCGTCAAAGGGGTATGATGTAACAGAATACGGCAGGACGCATAATGGTTTGAATGGAAAGGAAAGCTTTTGGCTGAAAGGCGGTTACATTATTGTCAATTTCCAAATTGAAACCGTGCAGAACAATGATTTCGGCAATCCCGTTCTCAGTTACTGGGGATCATCCTGCTGCAACATGCTGGAACGGGAGGGCTTCGCTTATTCGAAAAAAGACAGCAACAGCATAACCTTCAGTCTGCAGGATGGAGACATTGTATTTTACGATACAGACAAACGTTCCAGCGAGGATTACCAAACCGGCGGAACACATTAATACCCCAGCACTGGAACGCACCATGCCTCGCTCCATGTGACAGATACCGTGGATGTTTTTTTGGTACCTTTAAACTGTAACCTTTTTAACCGGCTTCCTTTTCCTGTTCCATGAAACACTTGATCTATGTGCCTGAAAAACATACAATAATAGTAAATCGGTTCTTGGGAAAATCTCTTCAGGAGGAAATGAATATGGCACTGCAGGAAAAAATTGAGCTGGCCAGACGGGAATTGCTGGATCTGTCCTTAAGAAATCCGTTGTTAAATTACAGAACCCTCAAAAAAAAGGGACTGGATATTACCGATGAGAAATCCCTGGAGATTTACAGGCTTCTCGTAGAGGAAGGCAAATCAATGTCATTTCTCAGTGAGGAGAGCCAAATTCCTCTGCCAGGAAAGAAAAAGAAAGCAGATCTGTCAGCAGAGAATGCAAATAATGCGTCAACATTAAAAGTAAAGTCTGACAGTGTACCAAAACCTGCGGATAATGGGGAAACTCCTCAAAGCGCAGCTCCTGAAAACTGGATGAACCATGGCACCCTGATAGAGAACGAGGATACTGCAGAATCTGTAAACCCTCAAGTAATAAACGGACAACCAAGGTCCGATTTGCAAATGAATCCAGCGTTGGCCGACACAAACCAATCTGCAGGTATCCCCGTTACTACCAATGCTATTGATACTGCAGAAGCACAAGGCACTCAACCCGATGAAGCCCCTAACACTCTAAACTCTCAACCCGAAGAAGTCTCCGACACTTCAAACAATCAAATTGTAGAAGAAACCGAAGCCGATGATATTCAGCAAACCGACCTCAACGCAGCCAATGATCCCGAAATGGCACAATACCTTGAGCTGCTGAATAAAACCTACAGCGATCTGAAAATACAAACCAGATATAACGAAAAAGACCTCCAGGATAGGCTGCTGAACACGCATCTCACAGCTAAAACGTTCATTGAAGAGCGTGGCGTGAACTCCCTTTTTATCGCGCTTGGCATGCTGATATGGGAAGAGAAGACCAATCCCGGGAAGCAATACCGTGCACCGCTGGTGCTGGTTCCGGTAACCCTTTCCCGTTCCAATGCAAGAGAACGTTTCCTGTTAACCTATTCCGATGAGGATATTCAGCTGAATGTTTCATTGGCCGCAAAGCTGATGGCCGATCATCACATCACCCTGAATACCGACACTGAAGAACTTGATTTGGCAGAGTACTTCCAGCATGTCCGTGATGCGGTGGTCAGTCAGTCAAACTGGCGGGTTGCTGAGGATGAAATGGCCATGGGATTTTTCTCGTTCGGAAAGTATCTGATGTATCTGGATCTGGATTCCACCCGCTGGCCCACCGATTCGAAGTTCTTTAACAACGAAATCCTGCAGTCCCTGCTGGAAGATGGTTTCCACGAAAAAGACAGTGAAATCACCGAAACCGCCTATATCGATCCATACCTGATGCCCCAGAATACATATCAGGTTGTAGACGCCGACAGCTCGCAAACCCTGGCCATTCTGGACATCAACGC
>JAEZBW010000167.1 GCA_023426765.1 Bacillota bacterium | reverse complement strand
CCTCTGCATGGCGGACAATGATAAGTGTGGTTTTCATCAAACCATCCTTTCTTTCATAATCATTCAAGCCGCTTATACTATTTGCACCTAAATGCAGTCCTGGGTGCTGAAAGAAGTTACAAGAGGTGTGTTAAGTCTGTAGTCCACCGGTTAGCTCGCTCACATTTTTCAGCCCTTGTTTTGTCATATATGCTTCGATCCCTTCAGCAGTCTCTACCCAAACACCGGGGTTTACAAACCCGGCAGTGCCTATCATGACTGCCGTGGCACCTGCCAGAAGGAATTCAATCGCGTCATTTCCGTTGGAGATGCCGCCCATGCCGATCACAGGAATTTTAACCGCATTTGCCACCTGATATACCATCCGGACGGCAACTGGCTTCACAGCAGGTCCGGACAGACCGCCCATGATGTTTGAAAGGATGGGCTTTCTTTTGTCGATGTCGATGGCCATGCCCAAAAGAGTATTGATCAGGCTGACCGAATCAGCACCGGAGTCTTCGGCGGCTTTGGCATTCTGTGTAATATCGGTGACATTGGGGGTCAGCTTTACAATGAGAGGCTTCTTACAGAGCTTGCGGACTGCTCCCGTCACTTCAGAAACACCCTTCGGGGTGCTGCCAAACAAAAGGCAGCCTTCCTTCACATTCGGGCAGGATACATTCAGTTCAATAGCGTCAATATCCGCGTCGGAAAGGATCTCTGTCATTTGGCAGTAATCCTCAATGGTATTTCCGGCAATGTTGGCGATAACAGCTGCGTCATATTTTCTGAGGAAAGGGATTTCATCCCGGATGAAGGCATGAACCCCAGGATTTTGCAGCCCTACGCTGTTGAGGATTCCGCCCGGGGTTTCGGCAATTCTCGGTGGTGCGTTTCCCTTTCTGGGCTCCAGGGTTAACCCCTTTACAGAAATTCCCCCAAGACGGCTGAGATCAAAGTAATTGCTGTATTCACGACCGAAACCGAAGGTGCCTGAGGCGGCGATCACCGGGTTTTTCAGTTTCAGGCCGGCAATATTCACTGATAAATCCAAGAACAGTTCCTCCTTAATCGTTTCATAAGATCCTTCGCTTCGCTCAGGATGACAAATTGTTAAAAAAACCGTTCGGCGGGGAAAACCGGACCGTCCTTGCAAACATGGGCATAATGATAGTCGTCCCCGTCATTCACCTTGCAGGCGCATACCAGGCAGGCACCTATGCCGCATCCCATGCGCTGCTCCATCGATACCTCGCAGAATATTCCCTTTTCAATACATGACCGGGCAACGATTTGCATCATCGGCGCAGGGCCGCAGGTATATACGCGGTCAGGCTTTTGTTCTTCCAGCCATGCTTTGAATGGGCCGGTGATCAGACCATTTATTCCGTAGCTTCCATCGTCGGTGGCTATCACAAGCTCATTCGAGGCCTTTTCAAAGGCGTCCTGCAATACGATTGCTTCCTTCGTGCGGAAACCGAGAAAGGCTGTTTTTTCAGCGCACAGGCTCTCCTGCAGCAGGAACAATAAGGGGAAAACTCCAATGCCTCCGCCGATAACGGCGATCCGCTCTCCTGCTTTCGGAAGCGTGAAGCCTTTGCCCAGAGGGCCCATGGTATCCAGCGTATCCCCCTCGCAAAAGGAGCATAACAGGTTGGTTCCCCTGCCCCGGTTCATATAGATGATATCGAAGGTATGGTTTGCCCGATCCACCCTGCAGATGCTGATGGGACGCCGCAAATAGGCATCAAGGCCGGTACTGCACCGAACATTTACAAACTGGCCGGGAACAGCCTGCCCCGAGATTTTATCCGATCGCAGGCGCAACAGATAAACATCGTCAGCAAGCTTTTCGGTTTTTTCAATGGCGATATCGAAGTTCATTCAAAGTCCTCCATGGGATAGACATGTATCTTTCCATAGTACGTTGTGATTTCAGGAAATCGTTTCCGTTCCCATCATTTCCTGAACGCATTATAGCATACCCATCATTTCTGCTGCAAGCACGGCCTAAGGTTCCGCATGCCGGCACTCAATGATGAAAAGTCATGTGATACGATTACTTCATTTTTTCAATCAGACAGGCAATACTGCGCTCTTCCAATTCAAATACAGCGCTTCTTTCCAGAATCATGCCCAAATCGTGAGCATCCGAGCTGGTGATGAACCTTTTCTTCGCATATTCCGGATGCTCCTGAACAAATTGATCCTGCCCGGTATATCTGGACAATTCCAGTGTGTTCAGGCTTAAGTCGTCCGGGATGCTTCCGAGGTTTGAAAGAATACTATAGGACTGCCGATCCACATGGGCGGGAACGGGAACCCCTCCAAGGCTCCGAACCAGAGATACGGCCTGATACAAATCCAACGTGGTGGAGGCGGACAGTAAGAAGTCGATCTTTTCCAAAGGCTCATCATCCGTATTCAGGATCCACTGGGGTCCAAAAATATCTTCGCGGTTGGGGATATATTGATAATACTGATTTAATTCGCATTGCAGCTGTTGAATTGAACTGACGGAAGGGAAGTAACAAAGAAGATGAATTTCCTCGCTGGTTTCCAGTTCAAGCCCCGGAAGAAGAAGAATTCCTTCGGCTTCGGCCACTTCGGAAACAGCTTTCAGGTTTCCGGTGTGGTTATGTTCACATACGGCAATGATATCCAATCCCTTCAGCCTGGCCATGAGGACAATGTTGTTTGGAGTCATGTCCCGGCTAGCGCATGGAGATAAACAGGAATGGATATGCAGATCTGCCGCAGCCTTTATCATGGCAGCCTGCCGCCGGATTGTAAAAAATATCGGATAGCAATCTCATAGCTGCTGTGGGGCGCCTGAATGAGAATAATCCCCTGCTCTTCGGCCCGCTTCACCGTGCTCT
>JAEZBW010000109.1 GCA_023426765.1 Bacillota bacterium | reverse complement strand
ATCATCCCGTCATTCATTTTACTACCAATTTTTTTACGAATCGACGGTATGGTAAACAAAGTGCCGACCAGTTTCATCATCACGACCGTGCCGGCCTTCTTCTGAGGGAAATCATACATCCCATGTTTTTTATAGAAGTGATGGTCTGCCTTCATCAAGCCACGCATTAAGTAAATAAGGTCCCGAAAGATTTTCATACCGCCCACGCCATAAAAGTTCTGCGGCATGGAAAGCTGATTTTCCAATGCATAGCAAAGCTTTGCAGAAAGCTTGCGCAGTTCTTCGGCAATATCCGCCTCATCGGTGGCAACCCCGGCCAGGTAGTTCCGCCCCACCTCCGCCCTGCCTCCAATAATGGTCTGAAGGTTGGACTCGTTGTGGTAATCCCCGCTGATAATATAGCCGGTAGGCTTACCCATTGTCACCGTACGATGCCCGTTGCAGAATTGCCGGTCATCATACAGCTTAAAGGATGCACCCATGGAATGATCCTTGACTGTAAATGCATATACCGTTGCACAAGCCGATTGAATTTCATTGCGCAGGAAGGTGTAAAAATTATCCTTGTAGATACATACGCCGTCCGCAGCACAATTAAAGCAGCCCAGACATCCGCCGGCAAAGCTGTATTCTCCGATATTGATAACCTTTGCATTGTATGGATAAATCGCGATGAAATCTGCGATCATGTTCTTAAGGTGGATATCATCTTTTTCACAGTTAGTCACAATAACCGTATCAAACCCTTCCTGTTTCGTTGTTCGGGGCATGTTTGGCGTATGAACCTGACGTTTTGCCGGTGTGAAAACAGGCGGCAGTGTTTGATAAATGTCATTTTCCACATTGCACAGGATCTGCTTCCAAAAGCTCTCCGCCTCGCATCGGCCTTTTTCAGTGAGAAGGTCATCCATGTCGGCAGATAGCCCATGCATGTATTTCAGCTTTAAGTCATAGCAGTTTTGCTCAATATATTTATGGGCGGTAACATCATAAAAGTGTTTTGATGTGGTGATTTGCGTCGCATACTTTCCGCTGATATCCGGCCCTGATTCCTTTAACAGCTCAATGAACCGGTGCAGCTGGCTGGGTGCAATAAAGGTATAGACCGGGTAGGAAAACAGCAGCAGATCTGCTTCGGATATGATACGAAAAGCCTCGGAAGGATCCTTTTCCAGTGACTTAATCCTCTGACCTACGTGAATACACTGAAATTCACACTGCGGAAAACGCTTTTGGAGATACTCCACCGTTTGCAGTGTAATACTGTATTTTCCTTTCGGACTTCCGTTTAAAACAACAATCTTCATTTCCATCTCCAATTCTTTGCTAAAGGTTGTTCTATATTTACCCACTTCATGTTTTAGAGAAGCTTATCCGGTTTAGTCCAAAGATCGGCTCCATTATCATGCTTGTGCGATAATATCAATTCAACATCAGATGCATATTGCTTCTCTACGGCCATTCTGCTCACCTCTCACAATCTATGCTCTAAAAACCCAGTTCTTTTTGAAACAGTTTCAGGGCCTGTTCAATACCTGACTCTTTTTGCTTTTCCTTCAGATCGTCAGTCGTCATATTGAATGAACCGTTGTCTATAGCTTGTGTAAACTTTTCCAGATTACTGTAATACTTGTCCATAGCGGCTGAAACAGCAGGATACTGCTTCTCCAACTCTCCCATATTTACTTCATTCATTTCTCGTCTTTCTTGAATCTGTTCTTTCAGTTCACCTTTGGTTCTTACATTTTTAAAGCTGGAATCCAGATAAATCTGCCGGAAGTCGGCGTCCACATTGGCGATAACCCGTTCATACCGGTAATCCTGGAAAAAACCCGCTCCCATGTATTTCCATAAACCCAATGCCTTCAATTCGGTCTGAGAAATGTCCATACTTCCGTTTTTCAGAACGTAATTCACCCCTTCCTGCCCATACATGAACAGGTCATAGTTCTTTTGTGAGTTATGAAGCCATTCCATAAACATCATCAACCGCTCCGGATTTTCACAAGTTCGTGAAACGGCTACACTTTGGGCGAATGAATTGATATAGTGAAGGCTTTGCATATAAAGCGGTATTACCTTTAATCGAGCATCGTTCTCAATGTGGGAATATGTAAAACGGTCACTGACAGAATTCATGGGAACCAGCATGGAAGCGAGGGACTTGCCGGTGATTGGATACCGGCCTTCTTCCTGGTTATTCTTCAGAATATATCCCCTGCTTTTCCACAATTGTAATAGCTCATAGGCATCCATGAATTCCGGGGTCTGCTCCAAAGCATACAGCCCTTCACCGTTCTGATCCCATCGGGAATAGACGAACGAAGCCATGGAGGTATAATAACCGTTGCCCTCCATGTAGGCCTGTAAGAATTCATAGGAATATACAAGCCCGGGGACAATCCCCTGTTCATTTTCTTTGACCCTTTTCAGGAATTCCCCGTAATCCTCCATCGTTTCAAGGCCGTCCGGAGCATATTTCTTCGCCAGATCTTCCTTTGCAATGACACATGCCCTGGGGTTTGAGATACCGTTATACGGGACTGCATATAGTTTGCCATCAGCAGTGCAGTCTGTCAGATAATCCCTTCCCAAATCATTGGTCATCAGCTCGTTATAATAGGTTGGGGCGTGTTGTTTGAAGGAACTCGTCACATCCAGACAGAGGTTTTGTTCTACGAAAGGCCCGATCGCGTAACAGGTAAATGCGTCGATTTTCTCATCGGCTGCAATCACGGCTGGAATCTTTGCATCAAACAACTCATAGGCTACCCATTCAAAATGGGGATAAACATTGATCGTTTCCCGTGTGGCAAGGCTTATCTGCTCCAGCATGCCTGCAACGGCATCCTTCACATTACTGGGTATGGTTCCGTGCGCATAAATAACGATGTCCACCGGTTCCAGCGCTGCAGACTTCAGATCGTCATAAATGATGGAAGGCGTATTTTTTTTTGATCCTCCGCAGCCGGTCAGGCATACCATCAGCAATACAGTCAATATCAATGAAATCTTTTTCATATATCTCTTCTCACTTTATTTTGCTATTCCTAATAGTACAGATAACTCGTTTTCTTGATTTTGTCAATATTATTGCAATATTTCACCTTATGCAGGCACAAGAACATGCTCCCTGGATGACAGTCCCCATGCAATACAGGACAACATGGAACCAAACACTGAAACAAGGCCAGACAAATCGAAACTTGTCTGACCCTGTTACAAATCATTCGTTATCCCTTTACTTGCCAAGATCGGGGATAGAACCAAGGAGTATGCTTTCTCTCTCCGAAACCTCATAAATGTTTTGGTTTTCGTAATTATAATTTACCGCATAAGACTTGTTCCCGAACACTCCGCTGACTTCGATCCGGTAACACTCCATGCCGTCAATCTCCATCACATCGATGCAGGCAATGTACATGGGGTCTTCCTCATTGTAGTCGGAACCCAGGCTGAACGCTTTTTTAAGCACGGCGTCATACAGGCTGATCACAGCCTCGTAGGGCGGCATATTTTCACCAGAGTCGCCTTCAAGCTGCGATCCTGTATAAATCACACCGTCGGCAATTGGTTCTCCGCCGATCTGCTGTTCCTGCAAATCGTAATACAGCGGGGGCTCCATTTGATCCATATCTACATGGCTGAAAGGCATCACGCCTTCCGGGTTGAAATGATAAAACTCCTCGGTGTCCGGGCAGTAGGCATAAAAAGTTATATTGGGTTCTGCACCGTCCATGCTTGCATTCGCTTCAAGCAGGATTTCCGTAAAATCGCCTTTTAATCCGCCCTGCGGACGAATCAGGAACCCTGTGATCTTCATACTGTTTATATCTGCACCTTTGTTTTCGGCCAGATACAACCTGGTAGCCTCGGTGATTACGTAGTCTTCCTTTATCCCCAAATCGGAAAACCGGATCCATTTGTTGTTCGCTTTGTCGTAGTTCACGCTTTCCACAGTTCCGGACCAAAGGGTGTCAGGAGATACGCTGTATTTAACCGACGTAACCACAACCTGCACATACTGCTCGGACGTGAACGGGTAGGTTCTGATTTCCATCCACTCATAATTGCCTGGGTCGGCAACAAATTCATCATAGCGCGTTTTTAAGTCCTGATTAAACAGTCGATTCATCGAGTCAAGCACTTCGTCTTTCGCGCCATCGTACACAAAGTACGGGATTTCTATGATGTCGCCATCCTCGTGATATTCCTGCATAATGAACGAGATTCCAACGTTCTCAGGGCTTTTCTGCCCTGGATCACTCGCTGTTGGGGGTGTTGTTTCAGCCGCTGCCGAAGCAGTCGGCGTTGGTGTGCTCGTAACAGGCACTTTCTTCCCACCGCATGCAGCAAGTGCCAGTATCAGTGCGATTGCTGCAAACAAAGCCAGGCATCTTTTCATGCTCATCATCAATTTATCCTCCGATCATTTGGTGTCTGCCGCTCTGTCAGTCAATTTGCTATTCCGACGTTTCCGCTGAGTTTTGCGGAGAATTCGTTTCGGTTTCCCGCGGGGTATCCTGCAATACGCTAAACGCCGTTAATCAAAATCAGGGTCAGCCCGGCATACACAAGCGTTGCCGCCGCAAGCACCGATGCTGCCA
>JAEZBW010000102.1 GCA_023426765.1 Bacillota bacterium | reverse complement strand
CTTCAACGCGATCCTCCAGGACAGCTCTTTCAAAGCTTTCCCGGTGAACGCCGGGTTTTACATCATAGATTAAAAAGGCTCCGGGTTTTGCATCGAGGATGTACCACATCTCATTTTTTCCGGATTCACCTTCATGGCTGAGGGCATAGTCATCATTGGGGTGTACCTGGACCGAAAGCCTGTCATTGGCATCGATCAGCTTTACAAGTAACGGAAATGAACCTCTTGTTAAGTTACCGGTGATTTGCGCTCCAAACTCTTCTATCAGGGATTGAAGGGTTCTCCCCTGAAAGGAACCGTTCCGGATAATACTCATTCCGTCCGGGTGGCATGATAATTCCCAGCTTTCAGCCACTCTTGTCTCCGGAAGCTGTTTTCCGAACTTTTCGAGATTCCTGCCGCCCCAGATATAGCCCTTATAAACCGGATCAAATTTCAACGGGTAAAACATCAGACGCCTCCTAAAAAAATGCCAAATATCAATTCCGATGTCGGTCTTCCCAGACGGGATCCGCCGCCTTTACTGAAGAATGTTATCCAAATATATCATATCCTATTATATAGAAGCAATACCCTCATCATCTGTTATGGCAGTATGCTTTTAGAACGTCCTAAAGCTCATCCAGAACTACTTTTCCGTAAACCTGCTGAATATCCTGCCACCGGGCCACATCAGACCCTTCTTCCGCTGCGGTCAGACACCCGGCTGCTACGGTGATTCTGGCGGTATCTTCCGGTGAATATTCTTTCAGCATACACCAGCTTAAAGCAGCCACCATTGCATCGCCTGCTCCGATGGTAGATTTAACCTCCACCGGCAGCGGTGAAACCCGCCAGGTTGTACCTTTACTGTGAAAAACAGCGCCTCGCTCCCCCATAGAAACGAGGATGATTTGTATGCCTGTTTTCGCCAGCTTCGCTACTTCAATTCTGATTTTTTCATATGTATCCAGAACCTTTCCAGTCAGCCGTTCCAGCTCGGCAAGGTTTGGTTTGATCGCGTAAGGCTTGGACTGAACTCCCAATTTTAAAGCCGAACCATCGGCATCAAAGATCACGCGGGATTTCAATTGTGCAGACATCTGAATAGCGGCCGTATAAAAGCAGTCCGATGTTTCGGGCGGCAGGCTTCCAGCCAGAATGGTCACTTCACTTTCAGGCAGGTATTTTCTTAACTTTCTGAAAAACAGTTCCATGTCTTCGGTGCGCACGGTGTTTCCCTGCTCGTTCAACTCGGTGATAAGGCCGGTCTTCAGATCACGGATTTTCAGGTTAATCCGGGTTTCACCAGGTGCTTTAACAAAATCCTTTTTAAACTTATAATCCTTGAGCATGTTACGCAGGTTTCTTCCATTTTTTCCGGCAAGAACACCCAGGGCAACCTGTTCCACACCATACGACAGAAGGGCTTTTGATACATTTATTCCTTTACCGCCCGGATCCATCCGAACGGATTTGATCCTGTTCAGCTGACCCGTTGCGAATTCATCGATTGTCAAAATTTTATCGATAGCGGGGTTCATTGTGACGGTGATAATTTTTGGATCCATTTCTTTCCCCTTTATTGTTTGAAAATGTTACCAAGTTATTTTACTTTATATTTCCATAAGATGCAAGTATAAAATAATAAGATTAACTTTACCATAATGCCATGGAAAAGAGTTAGTCCCATAAGGTTTACCGGATCTTCGGCGACTGGAAATTCCTGAAGGACTGGATTTTCGCATATGAAAAAAATACCTGGGAAAGAATTCTTATTTTGAAGTCACTTCATGAAGAATTGCCTCATGCTCCGACACGATAAATGCCTTCTTCTCATCGACAAAATGAACCACCAGGGACAACCCGGGTAAGGATGTTCTGCCCGAACTGTTGCCGGCAGCATCGAAAAACACAACCTCGTTGCCCGATATGACCGCGGCAGTATTCTGACATACCTCAATGGCGTCCGTCCTCACATCCACAGAAACCTTTTTGGTCTCTTTTCCCTTCTCATTCATAAAGATCAGATTATTTTCCACTGCAAAAACCGAGCTTCCGTTTTCAAACAGCCCAGCTGCAAGCAGTTCACTATCAAATTGACTGGACCACTCCAGCTCCATCGATTGATCATAGCAGAAAGCGCTCATTTCCCCGGTAAAAAGAAGCTTTTTCCCCGCCTGGAACATCACGGGATAAAGCCCCTCCAGTTCAATGCTTGTAACCGGGCTTGTTTCGAGGCTGGTCCTGTAAAGGCGGATGATCGTGGAGATATGGTTGGAGTTCATCCCCAGCCCTGAAAGAATAAAGAACTTGTTTCCCTGTACGGTAATGGTTTTTGCAAAATAGGGGTAATAGTCATTGATATACAAAGCGCCCATTTGAACGCCATTTTCCGGAGAAACAGCAAAAATCGTCCGTTTATAACCGGTATCATTGGCTGCGATCAAAAACAGGTTTGTCGGCGTGATCTCCCCAAAGGAGATCACCTCCTCCAGAGTATCTCTCAGCAATACCTTGCCATCCCTGAGAACCATATAGGATTTGCCGTTTTGCTCATAAAGCAGTGCCATTTTCCCATTGATCTGCAAAACAGGCCGCCGGAGTTCATGGGTATAATACCATATTTCTTCTCCCCTTGAGTTCATTAAACGGAGGTCGCTTTCGGTTATCAGCAACAGGTTATCCATGTAAATTCCGGAACGGAGAAAAGGGTTTTCTCCAACTGAAAAGGAGTTTTCCACATTTCCGATATGCTCTTCCTTAAGGGCTTCAAGCAACTTGCTCGGATCAAGCTTTTTCCAGTCGAATGCCTCTGCCGTATTCCCCTGAAATGCGAACAAAACGGCCAGAACAACTCCTCCTGCGATCAACAGGAGCAATACGATTTTTATGATGATTTTTCCGGGACTTCTTTTGTTTGCACTTGTCATTTGTACACTTCCAATGCTCATTTATCGGCGAATGCATTCCACAGATCCTTCATGAAATGCACCCGCCTGTTTAGTGAACCATTTTGCGTTTATCCGTTCAGCCGTAATATCTTAATATTTTAATAGACCCAGTAATTCTCTCGCTTTTGCATACTGCCTGTCGACGGTAAGACGTAAAGCGTCCAATTCCCCGTTCAGGGCTTTTTGCGTTGCTGCATCCAGTATGCCGGTGGATTGAATTCCCTTTTCCTTCTGGTACTGCCGGAGCATTTCACAGGTTTTCTCGTCGAGCTTATTGTCCGGTGTATCCACCGCAAAACCTTTCAGGACGAGTATTTTTTCGGCATTGAAAACATCGTTGCCGACACCATTCATTTCAATAGTCTCGGAGGATTGAAGCGGCTTGATTGCCTGAACGTCGATGCTGTAATCCAACTTTGGATTTTCTACGGGGAAATCCGGGGTCAGGCCTGTGCCGTCAATCATGTTTCCGGCCCGGGTGAGATAATGCCCTGTGGTGATCTTGGTCCATCCGATCAGGTCGGATTCCATGACGTTTATCCCGTGCTGGTTGATCCAGTCATAACCGTCCACAATGCTTTGGCCATATTCCTTCTTATATCGCTCATAAGCTTCCGGGGACAACACCGGAAAAACATTCTGCACAACGCCCTTGCCAAAGGTTTTCGTTCCTATCAGGAAACCGTCCCCGGAATCCTGGATTGCGCTGGCCAGTATCTCTGAAGCGCTGGCTGAATTCTCGTTCACCAGGATGGCCGGCAGATATTTTGTTTTGGTCAGATAGGATTCATAAACGATATCGGTTTGTTTCTCCGACTTGAAATCCAATGTGGTAATAATGCCTTTTCTGACAAGAAGCCTTGCGATGCTGACTGCCTGAAAAACTTCGCCGCCAGGGTTGCCGCGGAGGTCGAGAACCAGTTTCCACAGCCCTCTTTTGTCCATCTCCTTTAAAGCCTGTTCAAAAAAACGAGCGCTGTTGCCGCTGAAGGTATCCAGGCGGATATACATCACATCGCCGTCCACCCTCCATGTCACCGGACTGATATTCACGGTGCCGCGTTCCACCCGGAAATTCAGGATCTCTTTGGAGGATCCGCGCAAAATCCCCAGTTCCACATAGGTCCCGGCTTCTCCCTTGATCAGCGCGGCTGCATCGGTGGGCGTAATGCCTGCGATATCTTTTCCGTTCACCCGGACAATCCTGTCGTCAGCGATAATCCCCGCCCCTTCAGCAGGTGAATTGACAAATACTCTTGTAACCTGAACCCCTTCGGGCACCTGCGTGATTTCCACTCCAATGCCCTGGTAGTTTCCTTCCATGGTATCGAGAAAAGCGGTTGCTTCATCGAGGGTGAAAAAGGTGGTATAGTCATCCATCGTTTCAAAGATGCCCTTCAGAGCGCCTTTCAGAAGCTCTTTCTCAGAGATATCCTTATAGTATCGCTCCTTCGCCATGTCCATAATGCTGTCGAGATAATCGGAATAATCCGCAGCCTGAAGGGGCACTGACAAAACCAACTGAAGCGTCATCACCAGAATGAAACCCAATAGACCCTTTTTCATTTTCATGGAAAACCTGCTTTCCCGGTTGAACCGAACCCTGGCATTCCTGCAGGAAAAGCTGACTCCTGCCCGGAATTCAGGCATTTCTACCGTCCGAATTAAATAAATTCTATCACTGTTAATGACTCTATGCAACAAAATCCGTCAGTCTGCTGCCGTTCAGATGGTACTCGATACTGTTCATGGGCAGACCCTGAAAACCATCCGCTGACTCTTCTTAGTTGTGAACAGCATCGATACTCGATACTGTTCACAGGCAGTCCGTGAAAACCATCCGCGGTGAACGGTGACCCTAATAATCAAGCAAGCGTTCTCTGTAGTCCTTCACCAGGTCTTCGCCCATGTATCGTATCAGCCGGTAAACCAATGCCGAGGCTCTTTCCCAGGTTAAGTTCTCCTGCGGTTTGAAATAACCCCGGTTATCCCCCTGCACCAGTCCGATTCTGTAAGCCGCTGCCGTAGCATTTCTGGCATAGGCCGGAATTTCATCATTATCGACAAAGGGGGTTACGGCATAAGGCATCGGTGCCAGGCCTTCCAAGCCGAGCGCACGGATCAGGATGGTGACGGCTTCGGCAGTGGTGATGCTCCGATCAGGAGAAAACTTCGCCTGTCCCGTCCCCTGAATAATCCCCTTCTCTTTCGCTGTTTTTATTTCATTATAAAACGGATCCCCAAGCACTATGTCGGAAAAAGGAGATACCTCGGCTGTTGTGGATTTGCTCCGGGTCGCTGTGGTCGTCCGGGTAACCAAATCCGGATCCAGCGGAATCTCTTTAACCGCTCTGACCACCATCGCAGTAAACTCGCTGCGTTTTACATAGGCAGCCGGATTGAATTTCTCACCGGTTCCCGGAATAACTTCCAGGCTGAACAGAATTTTTACAGGTTCTTCAGCCCAATGGCCTTTTAAATGCTTCAGATCGGGAACCATCAGGCGGGTGTTGACCGGTTCGGTATCCAGCCCAAGCCGTTCCTGATAGTCTATCATCACTTCGGTGGCATTCCCGTTTTTATCGAACTCGGGCATCGTGGCGTTAAATTCCAGCACGCTTTCCTCCCAGTTCTGCTCCACATATCCGCCCTCAAAACTGATTTGCCAGGGTTGGTTTTCAACATATCGGAAACCCTTTTTGGCCGCTGCGGAAACCACCACCTGAGCAAGCCCGCCCCATGCGGCAGATGACCCAGGGGCTGCCGAAATGATCAGCTTCACCATGGCGGATTTCGCCGAACTCCAGTATTGGTCAAAGCCATACTGGGTTCCCGTCATTTCAACCGTCACCGTACCCGAATCTATCGCATAGGTTTTTGTCAGCTGATATTCTCCCGCGTTGTATAAAACCGCAGGCTTCGGATCATTGATTCCCGACCGGGAAAAACGATAATCGGTCAGGGTATAGGTGGCATTTCCAAGCTTGATGATCTCGGTTGGCCTCTTGGTCAGGGTACTGGTTTCGGTGGTTTGCCCGTTCTCTTTGGTTTCGGTCACAGTGTCCATAACCACTACTCGGGTTAATGTCGCGTTTTGCTGTACATTGGTAAGATTATAGGTATATGTAGTATTAATTTTTCCCTGCCGGACGTTTTTCTTCACCGTCATGGTACCTTCCAGGATGACGGGCCTGCCCGATAAAAAGCAGACTTCCCGGTATTGATACGTCCCATTCTCATACCGATCGGCTGCTGAAATGCCCCCCTCGTATCCCATTGAACCGGTATAGGCATACGCTCCGGGCCCAGCAAAGAAAATGCTGTAAATACAAACGATGGCTGCCAAACATTTCATCTTCCTCATAACTTATCCTCCGTACCCGATCAATAGGAATGAACCAAAACTACCAGCGTATTGTTGCTGCTGACAGTTCGTATTACGGTCACCTTGTCTCCCACCTTTAGAAGACCGGCATCGATGATCCCCTGGTTGTTGTAATATACCGTATTCGCAAGCAGATTCAATTCGGTATCCGCTTTGCTCTCCCAGTTCCAGTTGCCCGGATTGAACACGCTTAACTCACTGACAATCATTGAAGAAGGAGGCGTAACCAGCTGGCCGAAGGAATCCCGTACCACACCGTTCAACTTCTGAATTCGTCCCGAGTATACCACATCACCATAAGGTGCCGTGCTGACAAGCCTCGCTTTGCCGTCCTGCGCCAGCACATAAACCGAACGGTTTTTATAGCTGGAGGCTCCTGTATCGTCAAATGCGGCTGCATCAGTCCTACCATCATCGTCAAAGATTTTCGTGACAGCCGTATCAATAGTCAGGGTTTTAGGAACACTGAAATATTCCCAGGTTGGTGATCGGAACTGTGAGAAGGACTGCAGCGTCATGCTGTTCAGGGCTTCTATCTGTGAAATACGTCCACGCAGCAGGGTCAGGCCCGTATCTTGTGCTGGCTCCCGAAGCCATATCAGGTTTGCTTTTTTCGTTCCATCGGGAAGGTTGCCGGCGACTATCATCGCTTCATCCTGGTTTTTTACCTGATTGGGTTCAAGAAGCCTTCCACCCTTCAGGATCAGGGATTTTTCACCGTAAGCGATGGGCAGCCCGCCATTCAGGAGGGTCAAACTTCCTGCACCTGGCTGAGCCTGAAGGATGGTGTCGCTGACGACCTCTGTTGTTAGGCTGTTTTCGTCAATGGCCATTCGCACCACCGTTTCCTTACCCAGGATATTTTCTCCCATGGCAAGATAAATCGTGCCCTGCGCTCCCCTGGGAATTTCGGGAGAATAATTTCCATTGACTGTAAGCTTTGTAGCACCTCGTTCAGCCGCAGGCTGCCAAATCCCGTTGGTAAATTGCTGCAGCCCCGTTACCACAAGGCTTTTGTTCAGCGAATCATAATAGGACAGCTTCGCTTTATAAACTCCGCTGGCTTCTATACGTTCCTTCTCCACATTGATTTCACCGATGATCATGCGGTTTCCTGCTGTCTGAAGCAAAATCCTGATATTGTCTCCCTCGGAAAGGTCACTGAATGATATCCTTCTGCCATCTGAAAAAATCGGTGTGCTGCCAGGTATTTGCAGCAGTTCCACATCCCCATTTTCCCTTTGCAGCTGCAGTGTACCGTTTCCCTTTGTCCTGACCCTTCCATATACCGGGTAATAATTATCCGCGCCGCTGATCTTTGTGACAGTTCCGGATTCATCCAGTTTAATGAAAACACTGTCGCCTGGTTGTATTTCCTCCAGTGTTGCGGCGTTTCCGTTTTTATACACGACAACCTCTTCCGGGTTCAGCCATGAGTAGGTCCGGAAGCTGGACAGCCCCGTTCCGGCGTCCGGTGAACTTCCGGAACCGTCCGGAAAATATAAGGTGACATAACCCAGGACGGGATTGTTTTCTTCCAGAATACCGCTGACAATACCTTCTTCCTGAAACAGATCCGAACTCACATTTTCCATCGCCGTTACTACGTTGTTTTCAAGCGACAGCAGGATCAGGGTCTCAGGCCGGATATCCTTCAGTGTTTTTCTTGTAAAATCTGCCGTTATGGCTGCGCCTTTACTGACCGTATACACCATCACATTTCCGGTGGAGTTTATCTGTGACATGCTGCTTAGCCCCAACAGCCGGACATCGGAAAAAGGAACCTCCATCAGGATCTCACAACGAATTGTCCCGGCTGCTTCATCTGTTGAAAGAATCTTCACAAGGCTGTATTCGATATTTTTTTGCCCTGCCAGCACAATGACATACTGTACCTGACCGTTTCGGACGAAGTAAGTAATCTCCTGCCCCTCTCGCAAAGCATCATCGCTTTTCAATACGCCCTGTTCATTGACAATTGTCCCACGGGTTTCTTTCAAAATTTGCTCTCCGGTCCGTTCATTTGCCCCGGAAGAGACATTCGGACGGGTAAAACGAAATTGATGCAACGCACCATCACTGGATCGGATACTCATTTCGGTCACTTTTGTGTTCATTCCATTGGTTTTTTCATCGTATGAAGTGATTTTTTCCAGGGTTCCCTTTAATTTCTCCATTTTCAGCCGCGAAAATAAAAACGGTTCGGCATTTTGCAGGATTTGTGCGGCTTGTTCCCGGGTCACCGGCCCTTTCGGATCAAACCTGCCGTTGTTGCCGTTCATAACCCTGTTTTGCAGAATAGCTTCGATATAAGGAATGCGGTGCGGATTGGCCTGCTGCCAATCGGTATAGCTGTTGAACAGATGGGTTTGTGCATGAACGGGGTTCAGCAGCATCGTCCTCGCCACATAAAAAGCCATGTCTTCACGGGTGACCGGACTGCTTCTTCTGAAATCGGAAGGCCCCAAAACACTTTGATCCACGGCAAATGCATCGTCATATTCTTCCTGTGTCAGCAGCCCGTCATTCAATGCAAGCTGCAGGTATCCGTCCGACCACATGGCGGGTGCCGGTATTTTTCGGGCTGCTCTTTCCAGATCAAGGGCTTCTGCCGCCAGCTGGGCTTCAGCTTCACGACCGGCCATATTATAGGCCACAGCAATGGCCTGCTCAACGGTAAGCATATCGGAAAGTCCAAAGCGTTTTGCGCCATAGCCTTTCATCAACTCCAGGGCTCCGGTTTCCCAGATGGCGTTTTTTGCCCAGGTATCGGAGTTTTTTACATCCTGATAATCCAGATTGGAAAGAAGTGCACCGGAAGCCGGCCTTCCTTCAAATAACCGCGCAACTGGCTCTTCGGCAAGAATTGCGGCAGGCGGAACAATGAGAAGGCAGGAAAGAAAAATAATGAACCAACAAAAAAGTTTTTTATCTTTCATCATATGCATTTAATCACCTGTTTAAAAATCAGGGAATTCCCCTTTTCATACCGGCAGCCTGAAGGATCAGTTGTTTGAATATGTACGTTTTGCCCGGCTTACCGGCTTTTTCGGACAAAATATTCCTATACTTCTTTATCGGTATAACGGGAGCAGAAATGAAGGGAAACAAAGCATAACAGATCCTTCCAAGTGCTTTGGCATAGAACCTGCAAAAACGCCTCCCGAACATAGGTTTTGGCAAGATACCAATAGAAAAGCCTCCCGTGCATAGGTTTTAGCAAGAATCCAATAAAAGCCTCACGAGCATAGGCTTTGGCAAGAAACCAATAAAAGCCCTCACGATCATAGGCTTTGACAAGAAACCAATAAAAAAAGCCCTCCAGAATGGAAGGCTTCAGTATTTTCGCTTATCCAGTTACACACAAAACCTGCAAGCAAGGTGTGTTTTCAGGAGTGTAACTGTAGTTGTGAGAAATTATGTCAATCACTCACAGATGTATGCTATGATGCCGGAGGTGAAGTGAAAATCCAGCTTAGAACCTGGGATTGTCCGTATTCATCGGGAATATGAATGATGTTCATCGAACCGATAAAGGGAATAATATAGGAAACAGCCACAAAAACAACCACACAGCCTATGATGGTTCCCAGCGCAAGGCCGATGGTTTTGTTCGTCGTGTTCAGGAAATTGCTTTGGGATATCAGGGTATTCACCAGCTTGCCGATGATCAGCACAATCAGTTTCACCACAAAGAACACGATGATGATCGATATCACCTTTAAGATGGAAAACACAAGCAGATCAGCTATGGACGATATTGCCCCGCTGATGGCATCCGCCCCGGCTTTCAGCGGATTAACGCTTTCAAAAAGCTGACCGAACATCATGTTTTCACCGAGAAACTCCTGAAGCTGCGGATGATCCTTCAGAAGTTGATTGCTGTTTGTAAAATTATTCAGATTCAACGATTGCTCACTGAAAGCAGGTATGCCGGAATAAATATTGGTAAGAGCTTCCTCTACGGTTTTGCTGATCTGCGTTTTTTCCATGATAAACTTTGCCAGCGGTTCTGAAAACAAAACAGCACAAACGGCGGCTACGATATAACCGACCAAACTGAAGATGGCGCTGATAAGCCCTTTTATGTAACCAATAAAGGCAAAGAAAAAAATAACGCCGATAATAGTATAGTCCACCCAGTTCAACCCAAACTTAAACACAAAATCCAGAATAACGATTCCCGCCAGAAAAACCAGCATCATGATCAATGGAATTTTATCGGTACTGGTGCGTTTTGGCCTTCCATATTCATCCTGAGCCATACATAACCTCCCGTTTCAATAGATTGTCCTTCGTTTTTCATGCCCGCAGCTTTGGTTACGGAATGTTTTACGGTTCCAGTTACGATGCTGCAGGTTTATGTTCCTGGTATTCAGACCTGCATTGAGCCAAGCCGAAAATGTTGCAGGCTATAAGCTAAATATATCATGAATATGCGGTGGAATCAATTATTCACCTGAACAGGTTTTACCGGAGAAACTTCGAAAGTTATAGTTCTCACCCTCAAGAGAGTTAGCGGGTGAGTTGGGTTTCAAAAGGAGACCGTTCGGGAAACCCCAGCCGGCTCCGAAGAGACCTTTCGGAAAACCCAGCTGGCTCCGAGGAGACCGTTCGGGAAACCCGAGCCGGCTCCGAGGAGACCGTTCGAAAACCCGAGTCGGCTCCGAACAACACACTTTTACAAGTTGAAACACTCCATAAAAAACGGGTTAACGGAAAACCTCCGCTAACCCGGTATCTTTCATGTCAGGTATTCTAAGCCTGATAACCTCTGTATTATCTGATTAATGCGCTGAAATTCATCACAACAAACAATAGAACCGATAATACCAAAATCCCGATAGCAAGCTTTTTTTTCTTTAACAACATGAACATTTCCCCCCAGCAATATGTTACTTTTTGTAAAAGCAGCTTATGCCCGGCTTTTTTATCTGTATTTGTGTCTGTTCAACATTATAGCATGGTTACTTTGTTTTGTAAAATAAATTTAACATATTTGTAATATTTCCTTGTTCTTCTTGCATTCCAGAGATTTTCCGTTTTTGCGAACGAGAGTCTGCCGGCAAAAAGTTCCATTAATAAAAATGTGTATTTTTATCAACAAAAATCATTTTAGTTCCACCCTACTATCGAACTTCATCGGTCTGTGCTACAATAAACAGGATCTGCTAAGCATACCCCGGTTTTTGCCAGGGTATTGCCAGTAGAAAGCACCAACCCCCAGGTTGGCTTAACAAAGGAAAGGTTGAAGAAACATGCCATTTGACGGAGTTGTCGCAAAAGCAGTCGCCGATGAGCTGAACAGGAATATTACAGGCGGACGCATTTACAAGGTATATCAGCCCGGGAAGGATACCCTTCTTTTGTATATCCGGTCAAACAACCGGAACATCAAGCTGCTGCTCAGCAGCAATGCCAATACGGCAAGAATTCATATGACCGAAATCGATTTTGAAAACCCGGCTTCTCCTCCAATGTTCTGCATGCTTCTCAGAAAACATCTGATAGGTGGAACCATTGTGGGAATTGATTTTTCTGGTTATGAAAGAATCATTGGGCTTTTGGTGGAAGCTGACGATGAACTGGGCGATAAAAGTATTAAAAAACTGATCATCGAAATCATGGGAAGGCACAGCAATATCATTCTTGTGAATGAAGGCGGAAAAATCATCGATTCCATTAAGCATGTGGATCAGGATGTGAACCGAGTCAGGGAAATCATGCCGGCCAGAACCTATATATTGCCTCCTTCCCAGGACAAGGTCATTCCTTCCGGACTGGATGTGCAGGGCTTCTTCCATTCGATCCGGAATGAAGAACGGCCGCTGTCCAAAATACTGTTGTCTTCCATTTTGGGACTGAGCCCGGTATTGTGCCGGGAAATATGCATCCGCGCCGGTGTTGATCCCGATATGGGGCCAAAATACCTTTCAGATTCCGACATACAAGCCCTTATTGGTACCTTGAAGAATATCATTGAAGGCTGGGAGCAGGAAACCTACACTCCCTGCGTTGTAGCGGATGCTGCCGGCAAACCGGTGGATTTTCATGCGGTTGCTCTCACCCAATATGGGAAAGTTGAGGCTTTCGATGGGATCAGCGAAGCCATCGATCGGTTCCATAAAGCGCGGGAAATGAAGGAACATCTCCGGAACAAAAGTGCGGATCTGATTCATTTGGTGAAAACCAACCTGGATCGTTGTGAAAAGAAAGTCCGCATTCATGTGGCAACCCTGGAGGAGAACGCCGACCTGGACAAATACCGGCTGTACGGAGAATTGATCACCGCAAACATTTACAGCCTGAGTAAAGGGATGGATAGGTGCTCATTGCTGAACTACTACACCGACGACGAAACTTATCTGGAAATAGCGCTGGATGAAAACCGCACCCCACAGGAAAATGCCCAATGGTACTATAAAAAGTACAATAAGGCGAAAACTGCTCATGCCTACGCTTCAGAGCAGCTGAAGCTTTCGCGCAGAGAACTGGATTATCTTGAAAACGTACTCTACACGCTGGAGGAAGCGGATTCCTCGGAAAGCATCGAGGAAATCCGTGAGGAGCTGCGGGAGCAGGGTTATATTCATAAAACCAACACACGCAGGAAAAATATGCCCAAATCATCCCCCTTCGGCTTTACTTCCTCTGAGAGCTACCCTATCTGGGTGGGCAGGAACAATATGCAGAACGACGAACTGACCCTGAAATTTGCAAAACCCGGAGATATGTGGCTGCATACCAAAAACATTCCCGGTTCCCATGTGATCGCACGGATTCCGGAGCCAATTCCCGACAAAACTCTGCTGGAAGCGGCGTCCATGGCTGCCTGGTTCAGCAGGGCGCGGAATTCCACAAGGGTTGAGGTGGATTATACGAGGGTGAAGTATGTCAGAAAACCTTCCGGTGCAAAGCCCGGAATGGTCATCTACGTCAATTACAACACAGTCATTGTAGATCCGGTTGAACCGAAGAATACGGGTGAATGAGTCATCTGGGACGGTTCTATATGACTCAAAATTTATGTTAACTGAATCACCGGAATCGTCCCAGTGGTGCATGTTAACTGAATCACCGGAACAGTCTCAGGAAATCAGTAGACATAAAATTTGAGTCACCAGAACCGTCCCAGTGGAGTAAGTGGCTTTAAAACAGTCTCCGATAGATTCGATTTATTTCATGCAGGATTCTTTCTTGATCCAGCGTTTTGTATTCTCCCCTGTCATAAAGAATTTTTCCATCAACAAAAACAGTTTCCACATCAGAGGCCTGAGCAGCATACGCGAGGTTGGAAACCAGATTGTGCTCGGGTAGGTAATGCGGTTTGGATAGATTCAGAAGAACCATGTCGGCCTGATACCCTTCCCGGAGCTGACCGGAATTGTTGAAGCCCAAAGCATTTGCCCCATTGACGGTTGCCATTCTGAAAGCTTCGTGAGCCTTGACTGCCAGCGGATCCTGCGAAGCACCCTTGTGTATCAGTGCTGCCAGGTTGATTTCTTCCCACATGTTCAGGTTATTGTTGCTTGAAGCTCCGTCTGTGCCCAGTGCCACATTCACACCCTTGTTCAGTGCGGCAGGAACAGGTGCGATACCGCTTCCGAGCTTCAGGTTGCTGCCGGGGTTATGCACAAATGTAACCTTTTTCTCCTTCATTATGTCCAAATCGCTCTCGGTGACATGGACGCAATGGGCCGCAATCGTAGGCAGATCAAACAAACCGATGCCGTAAAGGTGCTCCGTCGGCGTTTTCTTATATAGGTTCAGGCAATCCTGGTGTTCTTTGGCTGTTTCATCCACATGGGTATGGATCATTGCACCAAGTTTTTCAGCCGTATTCCGAATTGCGCGGATATATCCCGGAGCACAGGTATACAGGGCATGAGGAGCAAACGCTACTCTGATACGCCCGTCGGCAGCGCCGTTCCATTGCTTGAAAACAGAAATCGCTTCCTTCAGCCTGTCATCGTTTGAATAATTCTCCAGCTGATCTCCGTTGATCAAACCGCGTGTAAGCAGCGCCTTCAGCCCGCAAGCTTCGGTTGCTTCAGCGATCCTGTCTATAAAATAGTACATATCACAAAAACAGGTGGTCCCGCCGGCGATCATCTCCAGAAAAGCAAGCTGCGAGCCCCAGTAAATATCCTCCGCAGTCAATTTGTCCTCTGCTGGAAAAATGTAATCATACAGCCAGGTATGAAGCGCCATATCGTCGGCATAGCTTCGCAGCAATGTCATCGGCACATGGGTGTGTGCATTGATAAGACCGGGAACCAGTGCTTTTCCAGCCCCATTGATGATTTGGTGCCCCGGGGTTTTCGGAGGGTTGTTCCCGATATAAGTTATCTTACCCTTGTCCGTAATCACCGTAGCATTCCTGACAAGGTTAAGGTCATCCTCCCCGGTTGTCACTACCGTAACGTTTTCTATCCTGTATCCCATCTTCGGACCTCCTGAATATCTCTTTTCAGCCAAACAGACGGCAAATCTCCGTCTGTAAAACAAGATCTAACAGGCATATCTTTACAAAAACCCAACTCCATTATAACAACAGCGTTAAATGAATGCAAACATGAGCTCCGCAAAGAATCTTATCCCACAGGTGAACATTTCAGGATCAGGTGGTCGATATCTTCGATGGAAAACTCAACCGGACACACCTCCGGTACGGTAGGCATCAGATAGGACAAGTGTTCCAGGATCTCCTTTTTCAGTTTTGTCAGGTCATTGAAAGACTGATACTGCTCTTCGGTTTCAATTTTCAATACCGCCTTGCAGCGAAGCTTCTCTTCCATCCCATCCAGCTTTTCCTTAACGAATCGGTTGCGGATCACCTTCTCTGATATTTGATCCCTGCTCCGGCTGATAAAGTTTCGAACCTCCTTTTTTTCAAGAGAATACCGCAGTGGAAATAATAAGCGAGATTGATTCTTTTCATCGGTGGCAAAGGAAAACCATTCATTCATCCTTCCGGTCATTTGCTGTGTGATTTCCTCCACCTGCCGGATATTTCCATTATATTCATCCACCAGCGACATAATTTCATCGTTGCTTTCCAAAAAGGCTCTCTCAAGGAACATGTCTGCCGCTCCACCCATTTCGTTTGCCAGTTCCTTCAGCTGAAGGCAGGTATCCTTTAACTGCTTCAGAAGATAACCGATCAATTCCTTCCGTTTTGCTGTGTTATTTTCCTTCATAGGCTTCAATCCCATCCTCCAGCTTTTTCAGGTAACCTGCGAAGGACCAGCCCGCTGTTCCGTCGGGGGCCTGAATATACAGCCATGTTTGTCCTTCATCGGTATCCATGCTTTGATTCAGATATTCCACAATCATGTTCTGCTCCAGCACAAGCAGTTTATCAGACTTGGTTCCGGGTGCCTTGCGCATGTTCAGTGTCTTTGAAGTAACAATATACCTTACAGGCTTTGGAACGGGTTCCTGAACGGTTTTCTGTTCCTGTGTCCCGGATACCATCCGTTTCTGAATATCCCTGACCAGCTCATACTCGGATGCCATTTCCTTCAGGGTGTCAACCTTATCGGTAACCCAGACCTGAGCCGCTTTTACGGCCTTATCATTAATTCTTGCCAATTCGGGGGATCTGCGGTAAAACAGCATACGCCCGATTGGAATAAAGGTAAAGAAGAGATACAGGCAAACGATCAGCGTTAAGAAAACCACTTTTTGGTTCCACAGGATGACAAAAGGCAATAGAATAATTTTCAAAAGCTTCAGGGTGATCCCCTTTACGGCATCTGCAAAAGATAATTCACGCGAATTGCCTCTGACATAGATTTTGCTTTTCACGCGAAGCTTTTTGTCTTCCTTTTCCCTGGTGATTGTTTTCAGTGTAAATGGCTTCGTATAGTATTCGGTTTTGTCTTTATCGCTGGTTGTAAAGATATCCCTTGATGTTTCAACAGGGATTCTGTTTTCCGGATTCAATCCGATATCGGATTTCTTCCTGATATCTTCTGCAACAGACCGTACTTCAGTATCTGGGCTTGACAACTCCACAACCGTGATTCTGTTCTCCGGTTTCAATCCGTTGTCGGATTTCTTTCGTATGTCTACTGCAACAGTCTTTGCTTCGGTGACCGGACTTGACAATTTCATTGCAGCAATTTCCGCCTCTGCCTTCGGAGCAGTTATCTCCTGCGCTGTGTGACACTGTTTATTCACCGTTTCTGCTTGAGGGGTTATGCTCTCCGCTGCAGTCAGAACCTGTGGTGTAATAATTTCCTGAGTGAGCTGACCCGTATTGGTTGCCTGTTCAAAGATAATCCCTGTAGGTTGGTTTTGTTGTTGATCCTTTTTCCGATGCTGCTTCTTTTTCTCTGTGACTGGCTTCTTTTCCGGGTGTGTTAAACGATGAATGAACCCTGACATGGCTGCCGCAGACTTTTTCCCAAACTCCTTCGACCCTTTCCGAAGGCCTTCCAGCTTCATCTTCGACCACGTTTTAAACCACCGGTTCAGGGAAAAAGGCAGTTCCACCTTCTCCTCCAAAGATTCTGCGCGAATCACAAGGGTTTCTTCCCTCAACATGGCTTCAATTCCCGAAGATCCAAAATGATACTCCGGGGTTGTCCGGCCTTCCGTAAAGCCGGGATAGTAAAAATCCCTCAGCTTCTCATTGCCGGTATAGCGATCGAGATATTGGTTTCCAATATAAAAGTCATCGTTTCCGATTAATCCCGTGCTCTTCAGCACCCATGCAGCGATTTCCTTGTTGATCGTCATTTCAAGCGGATCATCGATGATTTTGCTCAGGGGCGCCAGGGCTTCTCTGCTGCGCAATTGCCCCAGGCGCAGGATAGCCTGATGCCGGATGTATTCATCCGGATGATTCAGATAAAATTCCAGTTCATGTACCCCGGACAGCCTCAGCATGGTTTTCTGCGTTTGCAGCTCCATCTGATACCATTCCGGCAGGGTTATCGCTAAATCCTTCCTGTCCGACACAATAATTCCCCCATTAAGTCATCTCATCGGTTCCTTGATCCAACACATCCGGCTGCAATTCATCAGGGCTGAAACTATATTGCCATGTAACATGCATGGCTTTTTCCTGGTAAAGCACTATGTGTAATTTGTCGTTGTGGTGTTGTTCCTGCAGCGCGGCATGAAGGTATACTATAGGTTATAACCAGTATATCAGGACTGTTAAAGCCTTGATATGATGCATATCTCCCATTTTTTCAGCCGATTGGGTCTTTTGGACTACCGGATCGGAGTTTGCAGTAAAAAAAACTCTGCTCCGGATAAAACCGAAACAGAGTTAAAACTTCGAGGGGGTATTTATTATTCTCTGATTCAATCATGTGATACTGATGTATGATTCAATTCAGAGGCTTAAATGCAAAAATGTTTTGGTAATTTTACAGATGTTTATCCAGCATGGCGGCAAGAGCTTCCCTGGATCTGGCGCCCATGACGCTTTCCGCAATGGCTCCGTTCTTAAAGACCATCAGTGTGGGGATTGACATGATTCTGTATTTTTCAGACAGCTCACCCTGTTCATCCACATTGATTTTTCCTACCTTTACTTTGCCTGCATATTCACCGGCAATCTGATCAACCACGGGGGCGACCATACGGCACGGGCCGCACCATGCTGCCCAGAAATCCACCAATACGGGCTTGTCGGACTGAAGCACTTCCTTTTCAAAATTATCCTTTGTCAGCGTTAATACGTTTTCACTCATGATTAAAATCTCCTTCCATAAACACTTATTTCACACTCTGAAGCTTAAAAGCCGTTTTTACAAACAGATCGGTTATAACAGTACTCGGATGTCTTCACGCTTTTGAAAGCTTACTGAGAATTGAAACGATCTCATCGATTTTATTTTCCCTTTCCTCCGAACTTTTAACAGCCTCGCATAAACAATTTTTTATTCTGTTTTCCAGCAGCAGTACGGTGCACTTTTTTAAAAGGCCCTGAGCCGATAACAGCTGCACCAGGATATCGGCACATTGCTTTGTGTCGTCAACCATGCTGATGACGGCATCAATCTGGCCACGGGTTGTTTTCAGCAGGTTCAGCAGTTTTTCCTTGTTATCGGGTGAATCCATACCGCATTTTCCTTTCTATGTGTTCAAGGCCCCTCCCCTGGGGGTGGGGTATATTTATATTATAACCCTATATTTTCCTGTGTCAATAGCTTCTGTAAATTTTAATGAAGCAAAGAGTGTTATCTGTTACTGTTCACACTCCAGTACAGTTAGCGGGTGGCTCGGAATATTTCGATGACGAAAGGCAACATGCTTCGAAGCACTGCTGCCTACAAAAGGCTGAAAGCGTGCAGTTGAGCGACCCGGGATATGGAGACCACTACTGCCTAACACGTAAAGAGCCAGGAGCGGGTCGAAAGGTACGTGCTTTGTTGCCAGAGGAGTGAAATACCCGAGACAGGTCCCGCGGATGGCTTTCAGC
>JAEZBW010000090.1 GCA_023426765.1 Bacillota bacterium | reverse complement strand
GTGGTACCTGGAGGCGGATGAGTGGCTCGAACGCCTGGAGAAGTTCCAGGCCGGGCCAGAGGCAATCGAGATCACCGGCATGTGCTGGGATCGGGCGATCTCAGAGGCCGCGGGAGCATCCGTGGGTGAGCGAAATTTCCCGACCAATATCGCCGCGCGTCTGGGGCCGGTGCGCGACCGGCTGCTGCCAAACTCGCGCGTGCCTGGCGTGCAGTGGACCGAAGCAATTTTGCGGCGGCGCGTGCTGAACAGCGAGGATTGGATCTTGATGCAGATGTGGATCCGTAATTATCCCGAGTTTGCCAGCGCCCAGGCTTCGCAGGTGCATCCGCTGGTGGTGTACCTGGCGGGGGTGACGGAGCAGGTGTGCCGTGAGTACGGCTGCGGCGGCCTGTTCCTGGGTGCGTGGCACTCAGATACACTGATTGGGCCGTGCCTGGTGGCGCTGCTGGTACAGGACTGCACCGAAGTGGCGGTGAGCATCGCCGAAAGCGTGACGGAGGAATTCCAGCGCTCGGCGGGGAACTTTGTGCATGGCTTTCAGCTTAGCGGTGGGCATGGCCCGCTGCCACAGCTTGGGTTGAAGCTGTGGTACGGGACGAACTATCCCTTCGCCGATTGGCCCGACCTGGTAGACCGCTTGAGCAAACCGCAGGAGCCGCGCAACACCGGCGCGCTGCGCTTCTGGACCTAAGAAGTTGAACCGCAAAGGAACGCAAAGCTCGCTAAGGGAAGAACAAGAGAAGAAAAGAGAAGAATTTTAACAACAGAGAACACAGAGCATACAGAGATAAGAAAAAGAGAGAGAAGAAATTATAACCTTCTTTTCTCTCTTTTTCTTATCTCTGTATGCTCTGTGTTCTCTGTTGTTGAGTTTCTTTCTTTCCTTCGCGCCCTTTGCGTGCCTTTGCGGTTAATTCTTCAGGGTTTGTTCGAAGAAGGCCGCGATTTGCTCCTCCATGAACACCCGGTCGCCGAGGCGGCGGGGGGAGTGGCGCTCATCGGGAAAGAGCAGCAGGTCGTAGGTCTTGCGCGCGGCGATCAGGGCATTGATCAGGCGGGCAGTGTGGCGGAAGTGGACGTTCTCATCGATCAAGCCGTGGACGAGCATCAGCCGCCCGGTCATCGTACCTACGTGCGCCATGACCGACCCCTGCGCGTAGCCATCAGGGTTGGACTGCGGCGTGCTCATATAGCGCTCGGTATAGTGCGTGTCGTAGCCATCCCACGCGGTGACCGGCGCGCCCGCCACAGCGCAGGAGAAGGTCTCAGGGGCGCGGGCCAGGCACATGGCAGACATATACCCGCCGTAGCTCCAGCCGTAGATGCCCACGCGGGCGGGGTCCGCCAGACCCTGTTCCACCAGCCAGCGCACGCCGTCTACCTGGTCGTCGACCTCGGGGCCGCCCATAAGGTTCTTGATCGCGCCCTCAAACTTCAGTCCGCGCCGGGCAGCGCCGCGGTTGTCGAGCACGAAGACGAGGAAGCCCTTCCGGCGAAGCGCTTGCGCGCGCATGGCGGCGGTCATCTTCCAACTGTTGGCGACCATCTGCGCGTGCGGGCCGCCGTAGACCGAAACGATGGTAGGGTACGGGGCAGAACCACCCGCCGGGCGGTAGATCGCGCCGTAGAGCGTTTCGCCATCGCGGTTTTTGAGCGTGACCATCTGCGGCGGCTCCAGCCCAAGATCGGCGATGCGCAGGTCGCTGGGTTCGTGGATCACGGCGAGCTCGCGGTCGTCTTCCAGGCTGCGCAGAGTAACACGGGCAGGGTGAGCCAGAGAGTCGCAGGTATCAACGAAGCGCGTGCAGGTCTTGTCGAGTGCAACGGTGTGCGTGCCCGGTTCGGTAGTAATCTTGCGTACATCTCCGCCAGCCAGCGGCACCGAATAGAGATGGACTTCCAGCGGCGACTCTTTGGTGGCGGTGAAATAAACGAGGCCCTTTGTTTCATCCAAACCGGAGAGGCCCAAAACCATCCACTCGCCCGAGGTGAGCTGGGCGATCTGCTTGCCCTGGGCATCGTACCGGTAGAGGTGCATAAAGCCCGAACGTTCAGAAGCCCACAAGAAGCTGCCGTCTTTCAACGGCTTGAACAGGTCGTGCAGGTTGACCCAGACATCATTGGTCTCTTGCAGCAGGAGCGTGGGCCTGCCAGTGCGCGGGTCGAAGCGCAGCAGGTCGAGCACGGTCTGCTCGCGGTTTTCCACCTGGGCTACCAGCGATCCATCCGGCAGCCAGCCCGCACGGGCCAGGTAGATGTCTTCGTTCTGGCCCAGGTCCATCCATACTGCGTCACTACCACTGCGTGGGGCCACGCCCAGGCGCACCTTTGCGTTCGGCTGCCCGGCGAACGGGTAGCGGTGGTCTTCCTGAGCGCCATCGCCGGTTGCATCTTTGCCCTGGTGGATGATGCGGTAAATGGGGATATGGGTCTCGTCGGCTTCTTCGAAAGCCAGCCATTTCGAGTCGGGTGACCACCAGTAGCCCTGGGTGCGGTGCATTTCTTCCTGGGCGATGTATTCGGCCAGGCCGTGAGTCTTGCCGGTTCCGCGCGCGCCGGTGGTCACCTGGCGGGTCTGGCCGGTTGCCACTTCCACCACGCACAGCTCGTCGTCCTGCACGTAGGCCACCCACGCGCCATCTGGCGAGAAGCGCGGGTCGAGCAGCGGCCCGCCCTCGTTGGAGAGAAGCTTGCGGATTTCACCATTCTCGTTCTCACGAATGTACAGCCCATCCGGCATAGGGATCAGCAGCGCTCCCTTACTCGACCAGGCATAATCGGTCACACCCAGGTCGAGCTGGCGCATGCGCTCGCGGCGCAGCTTTTCTTCCAGAGAGAGGTTGTCTTCGGTCGCGCCTTCGCCGGGCGGGGTGATGTATTGGCAGCGGGTGCCGGTAGCCGGGTCGAGGGCAAACATCTGGCGCACCAGGCTGCCCTCGACGGAATCGAGAAAGACGACAGATTTGCCGTCGGGCGTGAAAGAGAATTTGATGGGGTAGGCCATACCCGGCAGCGGGTATCGGGCCACGTCTTCAAAGGGAATGTGCGATGGTTTGGGGGTCATGGGGTTAATTGTAGGCGGAATAGGCGGGGCGTCAATGTATACTGATAGACAGCCGCATAACCACTCTCATATTTCCATTCCAAAGGTTGCAGACCATGCTCAGTGAAACACAGTTGGAAGATACCGACAGTGTATTCACGCGTTCTTTCTCTGTTCTGCTGCTGCCGCTCCTGTTGATGGCCCATCGTTCAAAACCGTTTCTTCGCGCGGAAGAAATATTGGATGTGAAAGAAAAGCTGCTGCGCTACATCGGCAGCGAAAAAGACCGCCGGGGTTTTGTACCCGGCAAAGGCTGGGGGCATGCGATGGCTCACACCGCCGACGCGCTCGATGATCTGGTTC
>JAEZBW010000715.1 GCA_023426765.1 Bacillota bacterium | reverse complement strand
ATTTATGACCGTTCCATAGGCTGAAAAAAAGGAACTGTCTCAATATCAGGGCAGTGTTGATTTGAGACAGCCCCTTCCATCAGCTGCATGGTTATTACTTCGGAAGCTTGGTGGTATTGCCGGCTTTGTATGCTGCCAGCCTCTCATCAATGATTTCCTGATAACCTGCATCCAGATATTTCTGGCTTAAATCCTTGTACAATGCTTCGAATTCTTCGGGCTTCGCTTTTACAAGCTGTACATAATATTCCTTGTACAGATTCAGCAGGGTGGCGCTATATTCGCTTTCAGCATTGATAGCTACAGCAAACACGGGGTCGGAGTATGCGCGTTTGTCGTCTGCAACCTTTTTCAGGCTGTAATAATTGTCTATCAAAGCCTGGGTGAAATCCTGGGGAAGACCCTGCGGAGCGAGAGCGGCAATAGTCTGCTCGATGGTGCCAACTTTCTTGCTGGCGTGAATCAGGCAGGTCATGTCAATGTTCATATTATGGTTCAGCATTTCCGGGCCGCGGTAATCACCGTTTACAACCGGCAGTCCGTCGGCACCCTTTGTATAGGTAACGCCTTCAATTCCGTTTTCCAATACAAACAGGTTTTCTTCCTGATACATCCATTCCATCAGCATCCAGGCAGCCTTCAGCTGATCCTTGCTTGCAAGTGAGCTGAAACCGACGATCATGCCGAATGGATTATCTGCACGAATTTGCGCCTTGTCCTGAACACCGGGTTCAACGCCCTGATCCACGCTGGCAATTGCCAGTTCGGCCGTCGGATTCTTTTCATAGAAGGACGTGAGCCAGTCTACATTGGCCGACATATAACCGCCGAAGGAGAAGAGCTTCCCGTTGATGAAGTCTGCCTTGGCCTGTTTGTCATCCACATTCAGATAGAATTCGCTGGAGTAATGTCCCATGTTGTATTCGGCGTTCTCTCTCTTTAAAAGCTTACGGGTGGGCTCCCAGTTGAGAGAAGCGGTACCGAGGCTGGAGTGCATAATCCATTCCTCTTCTTTGACGGGAATGTTCCTGTATCCAAAGTTGACGACATATGCAGCCGTCGGAAGCCACTTTCCAACCGGCGCGATATCGGTTAACCCGGCCTTCATGATCTTGCTGATGGCATCGGTATACTCTGCATAGCTTTGAGGAACCTTGTTATAGCCCACTTGTTTCAGCCAGTCCATTCTGACGAAGGTGGCAAAGGTAAAGGTGGTGTTGTAATAAGGTCTTTCGGTCAGTACAAAATAGGTTTTGCCGTTGATGTCGGTATAGCCCAGCTGGTTGTTTTTCACCATGGCTCCATAATAATCGGGAGCCACTTTGGAGAACTCATCCAGGCTGATTACCTGCATAGCGCCGTCATTGGCCCATTGCGCAACCTTCGGATAATCATACTCCATCATGATGGTGGGCGTATCATCCGCTGCAATCAGCAGGCTGTACTTGGTCATAACGTCGTTTCGGGGAATGGCGACATAGGTGACCTTCACATTGTACTTGTCGCCAAAATTGGTTTGGATCCATTTGGTCCAATAGTTGTCATCCACCGGAGGATACCCTTCTTTAGACCGGTCGTATACCGGTACGGTAATCTCAACGGTTTTGTCAAACTTTTTGAAGCCTTCAATGCCCGGTACTTCCGGTACAGCTGTAGCTTGCGGCGCTGCAGGGGCTTGTGTGGCGGTAGGTGCGGCCGGTTGCGGGCTGACGCCGGGTATCGTACACGAAACCATAGTCAGAACCAGCAGGCAGACGGCAGCAATGGAAATGCTTCTTTTAAACCTTCTCATTCAATGAACCCTCCTTTTTTGAAGACGATCGGACGGGTTGCATAACGGCAACCCCATCTATTTCAAGGCCCATGCCTTAAAATCCTGGTTGGGAATGACGGTTATCCTTTGATGGCACCGATCATGACACCTTTCACAAAGTATTTCTGTACAAAGGGATAAATGCAGATGATCGGCAGGGTTGCAAACATGACAGCAGCAGCCTGATAAACCTCGGGTGTCGCCTTGATTTCGGTGGACTCTCCCAGGCTGATGGCATCCAGGCTGGAGGAGAGGACCATATTGCTTAAGATGTACTGAATAGGCTGTAAGGCCTTTTTGGTGATATAATATTTCGCGTCTGCATAGGCATTCCAGCGGCCAACGGCATAAAAGAGGGACAGTGTCGCAATAATAGGCTTGGACAATGGAAGGACAATATGGTACAGAATCTGAAAATCATTGGCCCCGTCCAAAAATGCGGATTCCTCCAGGCTGTCGTGAATGGTCGCGGTCAGAAAGCTTTTCATGATCAACATGTTCCAGGGGGAGAACATGACCGGAAGAATCAGCACCCACATCCTGTTCAGCAAATCCAGTTTCTTCATCAGCAGATATTCCGGAATCAGGCCGGCGCTGAAGTATAGGGTAAACATCAGAATAAAGGAGATAACAGCCCTGCCCTTCAGCCTTTTTTTCGTCAGCGGATATGCGGCGCAGATGGAAACAAAAACCCCCAGAACGGTGAATATCGCGGTCATATAAACCGTGTACACCATGGAATGCGTCAGGGTTCCATCCTTGAAAATGGAACGATAGGCATTGAAATTGATCCCTTTTGGCAGCAGATAAACCTCTTTTGCCATCACAGCAGTATTGCTGCTGAGGGATTTCGCCCCAAGATGCAGGAAGGGGACGATGCAGGTTAAGCATAACAAACCGATCAGCACCATGATCACAATATCACTGGTTCTAGTCCTGTTCAGGGAAGAACGCCTCGGAATTATGCTGTTTTTATTCTCAGCTTTGCCTGTTGTTTCACTCATAATACATCTCCCTGTCAGATAAGTCCGTTTTCGCCAAGGCTTTTGGCAATGCGATCGGCCAGTACCACCAGCAGTAAACCCACCAGGGACTGGAACAGGCCCACAGCTGTCGCTCGGCTGAATATCCCCGAGCTAAGCCCTTTTTCATAAATATAGATGGCCAGTTGATATTGAAACTCTTTCACCTGGACATTCCCAAAGGAATCCAGACGTTCGAAATTACTGCCCATAATCCTGCCAAGATTCATGATCAGAATCGTGATGGCTGTTCCTTTGATACCGGGAAGCGTGATATACCAGATGTTTTTCCAACGGGTTGAGCCGTCCAGATAAGCGGCTTCATACAACTCACTGTTAATGCCGGTAATTGCGGCCAGATATACAATTGTTCCCCAGCCCATGCTCTGCCACACTGCTACCAGCAGGTAACTGGCGGCCCAATGCCATTTCTCGGTGAGAAAGGGAATACCTTTATCGATCAGCCCGCTGTTCACAAGCAGGATGTTCACCAAACCGGTTTCGGGTTTTAGCAGCGTATAGCTGATGCTGGCCACGATAACCCAGGAAAGGAAATGGGGGAGATATAGAATCGTTTGGGTAACTTTCTTAAAGCCGGGCGAGCGAAGCTCGTTTAAAAGCAAGGCCAGGATAATGGGTGCGGGAAAACCGAGCACCAAATCCAGCAGATTGAACACGATGGAGTTTTTCAACGCACGCAGAAATTCTTTATCGGCAAAGACTTTTGCAAAGTTTTGAAGCCCCACCCATTGGCTGCCGGCATAACCTTTTGCGGGCTTATAATCCAGAAAAGCAATGCGAAGACCTGGGTAAGCCGCAAACTTAAAGATGATGACGCAGGCTAAAGGGACAAGAAGAAGGAGATATAAGCGCCAGTCCCTTTGCAGGTAATAAATTAGATTTTTTTTCCTGAACCCGGGGTTTGTTTCTGTTTTCTGCCTCACATCCTATTTCCCCTTCTTAACTGAATGTCGGAGCCGTTTCGGAATACCGGACGGTCTCCCCAGAGAGATAACCACTTATCTATAGTATAAAACAGCAGGGTTGTACATTCTATTCATTCACGGACGAAAACTATGCAGTTTTGACCATCTTGTTCATTGCTTTTAGAACATATTTACAAGCACTCTTTTTGTGTTTTGGCTGATATAATCGTGAATCTATACGAAAATGGCTTCTTATGGTAAAAGTCAGTTATGAAAATATACCAAATCCGACTGGAAGCAGGGGCGATGAAACCACTGAATATTGACCACATGGTGAAAGTAAGTTAAGATAAAGATATCAAACCCCTGCCGGAAAGGGTTCCTGTTATGTCAAAAACGAAAAAAAGCATTCTGGAATGCAGAAGCTACAACCTTCCCCCCAACTTTCCCGTCCTTTTGCTCACCGGGGATCGCTGGCATATTTCAGATGTGAAATCCGGGAGTCTGCATTTTCACAACTGTCTTGAAATTGGCATATGCCATACCGAATCAGCGATCATGGAGTTTAACGGAGCACCGACGCCCATCCGGGCCGGGGACATGACATGCATTCCCACGAAAATTCTGCATACTACATACAGCCTTCCCGGAATGGCGAGCCTCTGGTCCTATATCTTCCTGGACCCTGAAGAATTGTTCAGGGAGTTTATTGTGCATCAGGAGCTGTCTTCCGCAGATTTGCAAGACTTTCCGGTGTTGATCATCAATCAGGAGGACAGGCCGGATCTCTATCTTCTGCTGACGATGATCATTGAACAGCTGAAACAGCAGAAGCCAAATTTCCGTGCAAGCGTCAGGGGGCTTCTGCTGGCATTATGCATTGAATTTCTCAGGCTGAAGGGAAGCACCCAGCAGCATGACCTTCCTATTGATCCGCCGGAGAATGCCCTGGTAATTTCTCCGGCATTGAACTATATCCGGGACAATTATATGAACTCGTTTCCCATTCAAACCCTGGTGGATTTATGCCATTTAAGCGGGACGCATTTCAGGCGGGTTTTTCATGAAATCATGGGGATCAGCCCCTTGGAATATATCAATGTCATCCGCATCAACAAGGCCTGTATGCTGATGCGAACCACGGAATCCACCATTCTGTCGGTTTCCGAACAGGTTGGTTTTCACTCGGTATCCAGCTTCAACCGGTATTTCACCAAAATGATCGGCCTGTCGCCAAGGGACTGGCGCACCCGGATGCTCCAAACCGAAACAAAGGAAATGTGGCAAAAACAGTCTATTCTGAATTTCAACGGTTGGAGATGAAGTGCAGAAATCGTTGAAAACAGGAATCGTTGAAAACAGGATCGATCAATGATAGTATTTTTCATATGGTTTGTACGATCGTCTGATTATCCATCAAAAACAATAATGTAGATTTTGGCACCATGCCGGCATAAGCTCTGTCAGACAGTCTGCGGTAACGAGGAGATAAAAAATGCAATATACGCACATTTTATTCGATCTGGATGGCACGCTCACCGATCCTGCATTGGGAATCACCAATTCGGTTATGCACGCCCTGAAAAAATACGGTATAGAAGTGAAGGACAGGCGTGAGCTGTATAAGTTCATCGGGCCCCCGTTAACCGACTCGTTCGAGCAGTATTACGGCTTTTCAAAAACACAGGCTGTGACAGCGGTTGACTATTACCGCGAGTATTACAGGGATACAGGAATTTTTGAAAACAGCCTTTATGGCGGGATTCCTGAACTGCTGGCTCTTCTGAAGAGTAAAGGGAAAACGTTGATCCTTGCCACCTCAAAGCCCGAAGTTTTCGCAAAACGAATTCTAGAGCATTTCAGGCTGGATCAGTTTTTCTCATTTATTTCAGGCAGCTGCCTGGATGGAACCAGAGTGAAAAAGGATGAAGTGATTCAATATGCGCTTAAAAGCTGTAATATCACCGATAAATCAGGGGTGGTTATGGTTGGCGACAGGGAACATGATGTGATCGGTGCGAAGAAATGCGGAATCCGATGCATTGGTGTTTTGTTCGGATACGGCGGCAGAACGGAACTCGAAGAGGCCGGTGCCGATTACCTGGCTGAAACAGTCGAAGAAATTGGAAAAATCATATTGAACGAGGGACAAAATGGCGATCGAAAATAGTTATTA
>JAEZBW010000713.1 GCA_023426765.1 Bacillota bacterium | reverse complement strand
TGGCTGGCGCGTTAAGAAGGAGAAATGATGGCTTTTCTGCTGCGTTCCGATAGTCCCCCTGAAACCTTCGCCCCCGGGCGCACCCGCTACCTGACCCAGACCGAAAGCATGATGCTGGTGGTATTCGACTTCAATGATGGCCCCCATGCCCAGCCCGACCCGCCGCATTCGCACCCGCACGAGCAGGTCTCGTATGTGGCGGAGGGCGAGGTGCTGTTCTTTATGGATGGCGAGCCAACCCACCTGCATGCCGGGGATCTGGTGAGCATCCCGAGTGGGGTGCCGCACTGTATTCAGGTGCTCACGCCGCACGCCCGGCTGGTTGATACTTTCCATCCCATCCGCGAGGACTTTCTGAAAAAATGATACTGCTGACCTTTAAACATGATGGCGAATACCGCCTGGGCGTTAAAACCGAGGAGGGCATCCTCGACGTTGCGGCGGCCAACCGCGCGCTGAACATCCCTGGCCTGGCCGATACGCCGGAGCGTTTCTTTGCCGCTGGTGCGGTGGCCCTGCCCATGCTGGCAGACTTTGTGGAGCGGGCGACGGACAGTGAAACCCGCGCCGCCTGGCTGCTGGATGAAGCCCGCCTGGAGATCGGCCCGACCGTGCCGCGCCCCGGCAAGATCATATGCATCGGCCTGAATTACCTCAAGCATGCGCAAGAGTCGAAGATGAACGTGCCGACCGTGCCGGTGCTGTTTGCCAAGTTCCAGAATTCCATTGCCGCAGCGGGTGAAGAGATCCCGCTGCCGCCGGTGGCCCGGCGCTACGATTATGAAGCCGAGCTGGCGGTGGTGATCGGAAAAGAAGCGAAATATGTGAGCGAAGAAGACGCCCTGGACTATGTGCTGGGCTACTGCAACGCCAACGACGTGAGCGCCCGCGAGCTGCAAAATCTCACCAGCCAGTGGACGCTCGGCAAGGCCATTGACAAATTCCTGCCCATTGGGCCGTATCTGGTGACGGCGGATGAAGCGGGTGACCCGCAGAACTGGCCCGTGCGCTGCTGGCTCAACGATGAACTGCGCCAGGATTCAAACACCTCGGATATGATATTTGGCGTCGCGCAGCTTGTCAGTTTCATCAGCAAGCACATGACGCTGTGCCCCGGTGACCTGATTTCCACCGGAACGCCGCAGGGCGTGGTGCTGGGGATGTCACAGCCGCGCACATGGATGAAAGCGGGCGATAGGGTGACTGTTGAAGTCGGCCCGCTTGGTCGGCTGACCAACAAATTAATCGCCGAGCAGGTGGACGGCATTGGGCTGACGGTTGAATGAGCACGCTGAGCCAGGCAGACACACGAACTGGGATATCCGCGCGCCTGCTGCTGTGGCTCGTGCCTGTGCTGTTCACACTGCACAACTTTGAAGAATACCTGACCATGCCACCCGTCATGGCGGAGCTTCCGAGCAAGATTCCTGCCGGAATTCCGGTGGGAATCTTGTCGTTTCCACCTAGCCCGGCGGAGTTCACCCTGTCGCTGGTGCTAGTCACCGCGCTGCCCTTTCTGTTTGTCGCATTGGCGCAGTTTGGGAAGACTCCACGCGTGCGGCGAACTGGCGTGCTGCTGCTGGCTGGCACGCAAGCGGTGCTGCTGCTTAACGTGCTCTCGCACCTGGGCTCAGCGGTTCTGCAGCGCGGGTACGCGCCCGGTATGATTACTTCACTGGCGATCAACCTGCCGTTTTCGCTGCTGTTTTTCTCCACGGCGCTGCGGCAAGGCTGGCTGGTGAAGGGGAACCTGCCCTGGCTGGCGCTGGCGGCGGTGCTTGCGCACACCATTGGCCTGATCGGACTGTTCTGGTTGGTAAGTGGGCTGGTATAGGGTGATGCAGTGGAACAAGTCTCGCTCCGGCCGTTGACCAAAGAGAACTGGGAAGACGCGATCCATCTCCACGTGCGCAAAGATCAGAAGAACTTTGTTGCCAGCAACCTCTATTAGATCGCCGAGGCGCGCTTCAACCCTGAGCTAACGCCGATGGGGATCTACGCCGGGGAAACCATGGTGGGTTTCCTCATGTATGGGTTGGAGCCAGAGAAGAACCGCTGGTGGCTGGTGCGGCTGATGATCGATGAGCGCTACCAGGGGAAAGGGTATGGGCGGGAAGCGATGCGGGAGGTGATCGGTTTGCTGCGCCAGAACCCTGGCTGTGACCGTATCTACTTGAGCTACGAGCCAGAGAACATCACCGCCGAGATGCTGTACAAGAGCTTTGGCTTCCGCGCTACCGGAGAGATGGAGGACGGTGAGAAAGTGGTTGTCCTAGAGGACTTCTCCAACCTTTAATACAGGTTGACAGCCGCTTCTTCCAGGTGCTACAATCATTGGAACATAATCCCTGCTCTTTTCGTACACAACCGGATCGAAAGGGTCATCCATGAAAACTATTCTCACCTTTGGCGAGGTCATGCTGCGGTACTCACCGCCTGGCTTCCTGCGCATCACCCAGACAGACACCTTTGAAGTGAGCTTTGGCGGCGCGGAGGCTAACGTGGCGGCCTCGGTTGCTAAGTTCGGCCTGCCGGTGGAGTTTGTATCCCGGCTGCCAAACAACGACCTGGGCGAGATGTGCATTGCCTACCTGCGCCGTCACGGCATTGGCACCCGGCACGTTGCCCGCGGCGGCGACCGGCTCGGCATCTACTACCTGGAAACGGGCGCGGCGCAGCGTGGCAGCAAGGTGATCTACGACCGCAGCGGCTCTTCGGCGGCGACCGTACAACCCGGCATGATCGACTGGAAACAGGTGTTCGACGGGGCGGGCTGGTTC
>JAEZBW010000712.1 GCA_023426765.1 Bacillota bacterium | reverse complement strand
TCTTCCAACCGTCCCGGTACGAGCCCAAGCTGATGCTGCGGGGCGTCTATTTCACCAGCGCGACGCAGACCGGCGCGCCCATCGACCGGCTGATGGCGGCCATGGCCGGAACGTTCGGCCTGACCGCTCCGGCCCCGGCCGGCGCAGGGCCGAGCGGGCGCAGCTTCTTCCTGACGCGCCTGCTGTGCGACGTGGTGTTCGCCGAAGCCGGCCTTGTGGGGCGCGATCCGCAGGTGGAGAGCCGGAACCGCTGGGTGCGCCGCGGTGCCTGGGCGGCAGCCGCCCTGGTGACGCTGGCCGGCGTCGGCGCATCGGCCCTCAGCTACATGCGGAACACATCCTTGGCCGAGAGCTTAGAAGCGGAACTCGACCAGACCAGGGCACTCCTCGGCACCTCCGACGGCGATCCGGCCGTGTTGGGCGAACAGGATCGGATCCTCGACGTGCTCGACCGGCTGCGCGGGCTCAACGACGGGCCGGAGGGCATGGCCGGCCCAACGCCCGTGTCCCTGCGCTTCGGCCTGTACCAGGGCGAGAAGCTGTCGCCCGCCGCAGACGAGGCGTATCACCGCGCGCTCGACCATCTGTTCTATCCACACCTGCTGCTGCGCATGGAGTACCGGCTGCGCGGAGCCACGGACCGTCCGGACCTGCTGTATGAGGGGTTGAAGGCCTACCTGATGCTCGGCGGCATCGGCCGCAAAGACGGGCCGGCTCTGGATGCGGCGCTGGTCAAGGAATGGATGACGCTCGAATGGGCCACGGCCTACCAAGGCACAGCCAACGAACCCGTGCGGGCACGGCTGGCGGCCCATCTCGACGCCCTCCTGGCGAGGCCGCCGATGGCTCTTCCCCTGGACATGCCGTTGGTGGAGCAGGCACGCGCCACCCTTTTGCGCGAGTCACCCGCCGCGCGGGCCTATCGCATCATCCGCCGCGCCGCCGAGGAGAAAGCGCTTCCGGAATGGCGCGTCATCGACCACGCGGGCCCGGCCGGTGCGCAGGTCTTCGTCCGCCGGTCCGGCCAGCCGTTGACAGCGGGAATGCCCGGCCTGTTCACCCACAAGGGCTTCCACGACGCGTTCCTGCCGAATCTCGGGCGCGTTGCAGAGCGCACCGCCGCAGACGCCTGGGTGCTGGGGCCGCAGACCGCAGCCGCCGGCCGTGACGGCGTCGCGCGGATCCAAGGAGAGGTGTTGACTCTCTATTACAACGAGTTCGCCCGGAATTGGGATGGGTTGCTGGCCGATCTGTCGCTGGCACAGTTCCGCAGCATGGACGAGGCCGCGACCGTCCTGAACGCCGCCGCCGGCCCGATGTCCCCCGTCCGCACGCTGATCCAGGCCGTGGCCCGCGAGACGGACCTTGCCACGCCGCCGCCGGCGAATCCCGTCGATGCCGCGCAGCAGGCCGCGGGACAGACCCAGGCCGGGCAGCGGCTCGCCGGGCTAGCGGAACAATTCGGGCTGAAAACCGGAGGCAAGCCCGGCCAGCCGATCAGCGACCGATACCAGACCCTGCGCGATCTCGCCTTCGGACGCAGCGGCGGGCCGGCAGGCCTGGACCAGGTGTTGGCCTCCCTCGACAGCCTCTACCAGCAGGTGAGCCGCGTGGCCGGCCTGCCGGGCCAGGCGGAGGGTGACAAAGCCGCCGCCGTGCGACTGGGCCAGCAACTCGCCGCAACCTCCGCGACCCTGCCGGAGCCCCTGCGAAGCTGGATCGGCGGCATGGGGCAGCAGACGTCGGCCGCAGCCCTGGGCAGTTTGCGCACACAGATCAACACGGCCTGGCAATCCTCCGTGGTCCCCTTTTGCGAGCGCGCGGTAAAGGGACGCTACCCGCTTCAGCCAGGCAGCCGGATCGAGGCGGCGGTGGACGACTTCGCCCGCCTGTTCGCGCCGAGCGGTCTGATCGACAGCTTTTTCACCGCGAACCTGAAGCCGTATGTGGACACCACGCGCCAGCCCTGGCGTTGGCAACGCATCGGCGGCATGGACCTGGAACTGTCGGAACCGGTGCTGGAGCAATTCCGCCGCGCCGCCACCATCCGCGAGGCCTTCTTCACCACAGGCAGTCCCCGTCCGGACGTCAAGTTCACGCTCACCCCCCGCACCATCGATCCGAAGATCGAGACGGTGGAGATCGACCTGGAAGGGCAACTCGTCACCTTCCAGCCCAGCCTCAACCGGGGCGTTACGGTGCAGTGGCCGATGCCCATCAGCACCAATGTCTCCGCTGTCAATTTCGTCGCCGGCAGCACCAACGGCGTCCCGAACAAGGTTCAGGTCCGCAGCGCCAGCGGTCCCTGGTCGGTCTTCCGCCTGTTCCGCGAAGCGCGGTTCGAGCCGCGCGGTCCCGACCGCGCCTTCGTTACCTTCTCCGGTGGCGGCATGTCCGCTTCGTTCGAGTTGCGCGCCACCAGCATCATCAATCCCTTCTCGCTGCCCGACATGGAGCAGTTCCAATGTCCACCGACCCTCTGAGCGGCTTTTTCGGGAAACTGCCGGCGCGCGGCGATTTCGTCGCGCGGTCCCTGCCGCCGGGATTCCGCGACGTGTGGGACGGGTGGCTTTCCAGGGTCGTCGCGGAAAGCCGTCATTGGCTGGATAGGGGATCGAGCGGGGGATCGGGCGGTCGCTGGAGCCGCGTTTTCGCCGCCGCCCCCGTCTGGCGGTTCGCCCTGGGCCCGGGTGTCGCCGGCCCCCAAGCGCTGTGCGGTCTCTTGGTGCCGAGCATCGACAACGCCGGACGCGCGTTTCCTTTGACCCTGGTGACCCTGTCGGGCGATGGCGCGGGCATCGACTGGTTCGACCAAGCCGAGGCGACGCTGCTCGACATCCTGGACCGGGGCGGAGAGCCGGAGGCACTGGCCGCCGCCCTGGGAACCCTTCCACCGGCACCGCA
>JAEZBW010000074.1 GCA_023426765.1 Bacillota bacterium | reverse complement strand
GCGAAAAATTTTTTAGGAAGCTGATCTGTATTTTTTTGTTACAGCTTCCTTTTTTCTTACCCATTTTATATAATGGAAATGTCAAAGTAAAGAAAAATTTACCGCCAAGTTAGACCGGGCTTAACAGGCGGCACCGAACTTCGGATAAGGCTAATAATTGGAAATAGTAGTCAGCCCAAATTATAAATAACTTTGAGTGGTTAGTAAAATAAAGTTACTAATGAAAACCATAAATATGTATAACATTAGCGAGGAGATTTGATTAAATGAAAACTTTATCAGAAGATTTGGCGTTAACACTAATTGAACATAGTGCATTGCCATTAAATATTCAAAATGATTTGGACTATATTGCAAAAGAAAAAGTATCCCTCAGAATGAAGGGGGAATTGCGCTTATTTAAAATTGAAGATAAATATTTATATGTTGATCCAGACTTATTTAAAAAATCTCTTTTGAAATCAATATATGGAAACATAATTGACCGTACTAATGAGGATAGCTTTGATACCCTTTTATGCCTTTACTTTGATTGGTACTATTATGCTGCTAGTATCAAACCCACAGAAAGTGAAATAACCAACTACATAGGCGGAATGGATTATTACGCAAAAAATAATAGCATAGAAAATTTATGGCATGTTCTAAATTTAGCGAAACAATGTATAGAAGACTCATTTCATCCAAATTTTAGTTCGTTATTAAGTTTTTATTCGTTAATTGAGTTGTTACTTTTAAAAGATATCGATAGAAGAACAAATGGAAACTATATACATCAAGAATGTGGGAGAAAACTCCCTTATTTTTATAATAAAATTAATTCTTTGAGTTGCCCTGCTATAAACTCACTAGACAAGAATTTATCTGAAACGGATATATTTGAAAATATGACGTTTTTAAGACATAAAGTTATTCATGGTATTTTCAATGAAGCCAGAAAAATATTGGATAAATTATTTCCGATTTCAAGCGTAAATGGTGAGTATATGGGAAACACCGAAGATGCTGAAAGTTCTGCTTTTCAAGACCAAATGCAAAATCTAAATATGCTAATAAGAAGTGAACTAGCTCAAATATTACGTGAATGGATGCTTTCTCCAAGCAATTTATCATCAATTAAGAATAATATAAATTTTAGATAGAAAAAAATGTTTTCTTTAGAATTTGGTTCCCATTATCCATATTGCAATCAAACTATCGAATGAACAGGAGAATATAGCCTTTTGACTATGTTCTCTTTTCATATATATCAAAATGCTAACGAACAAGCCGTTTGCTTTATCAAATAATAAAGCAGGCGGCTTTTTTGCGTGAAAGGAGGATTTTTAAGTGTCAAAAGTAATAACTCTTGCCAATCAAAAAGGCGGCACTGGGAAAACGACAACAACGGTAAATCTGGGCATTGGACTTGCCAAACAAGGTCACAAGGTTCTAATGCTGGACGCAGATGCACAAGGTAACCTGACGGATTCATTGGGTTTTACCGAACCGGACAATTTACCTGTTTCTCTGGCTACTCTCCTATCAAAAACCATGATGGAGGAACCATATGCACCCGATGAAGGAATTCTACATCATGCGGAAGGTGTTGACCTGATGCCTGGAAACATTGAACTGTCAGCTATTGAGGTGTCGTTGGTTAATACCATGAGCCGGGAAACGATACTGCGGTCTTATATCAACGTTGTCAAAGACAGGTATGATTATGTTCTGATTGACTGTATGCCCAGCTTAGGCATGATGACCATCAATGCTCTTGCTGCCGCAGACAGAGTAATTATTCCCGTCCAGGCTCACTATCTGCCTGCAAAAGGTATGACACAGCTATTACAGACCATTGCCAGAGTGAGGAGACAAATCAACCCACAGCTGGCTATTGAAGGTGTATTACTTACAATGGTAGATAACCGTACCAACTTTGCAAAGGATATTTCTTTTGTCCTACGGCGAGATTACGGCGACAAGCTGCGAGTTTTTCAAACGGAAATCCCTCTCTCCATCCGGGCGGCTGAAACGAGTGCGCAGGGAAAAAGCATCTATGCGTTTGACCCGCATGGAATAGCCGCAAAAGCCTATCAAGCCTTTACAAGGGAGGTGCAGGACATTGGCGAAAAACGACGTGCGAAACAGCATCAAGCTGGCCTCAGTAGATGAATTGTTTTCCACAGAGGAAAGCCGTACTGATGGTCAGCGAGAAAAAGTGTTAGATATTCCCCTGTCGGAAATAAGTGATTTTCCTGACCATCCTTTTAAGGTGAAAGCGGATGAAGCCATGTTGGAAATGGCGGACAGTGTAAAGCAATACGGCGTTTTAGTCCCTGGGCTTGTACGACCAAGGGCGGACGGAGGCTATGAAATGGTAGCTGGACACCGCCGCAAAAAGGCAAGTGAGCTTGCAGGCAAGGAAACCATGCCCTGCATTGTCCGCGATCTTGACAACGATGCTGCCACCATTATTATGGTTGACAGCAATCTTCAAAGAGAAAGCATTCTGCCAAGCGAAAAAGCCTTTGCATATAAGATGAAGCTGGAAGCCATGAAACGGCAAGCAGGTAGACCAAATAAAGAAAATTCAGTTCAAGTTGAACTGGATTATAAAGGTCAACAATCACGAGACATATTAGCAAAACAAACCGGAGAAAGTGGTCCTCAGATTTTCCGCTATATCCGCTTAACTGAACTTATCCCATCTCTGCTTGAAATGGTAGACGAAAAGCAAATTGCCTTTAATCCGGCTGTGGAGCTTTCTTACTTGCCCGAAAATGAACAGCACGACCTGTATAACACTATGCAATCAGAGGAATGCACCCCTTCTCTTGTACAGGCACAGCGGATGAAAAAGCTTAGTCAAGAAGGCAGGCTGAATGTAGATGTTATTTTCTCTATTCTTACCGAGGAAAAACCTAATCAAAAGGAAAAATTCAATATCCAGCGTGAACGCATCGACCGCTTTTTTCCCAGGGGCTTTTCAGAAAAGCAAAAGGAGGATTTAATCGTCCAACTACTGGAAAGCTGGTATAAGAAGCGGCAAAGGGAGCAGGAACGATAGGCCCACGTTACGAGATATTCATTTCGCTTTCCTATAAACGGAAGCTTTTTTTTATGCCCTTTTTTGCGAAAGGAGGTGCTTCCATGTACTTTACAGAAGGGCAACTGCGTGAATATGAACGCATGATGCAGGAAAAACCTGGCTTCAACCATGAAACCGTTAAAACTACTGTCAAAAAGGATTGCAGGCACTGCCCGCATTTTGACGAGCTTTACCTCAAATGCAGCAAGGAAAAGTGTATTCCATTCGGTGATTAATAAGAACAGTAAATTTCACACCAAGGGGGTAGTCTAAGTGTTTACAGATAGGACATGATACAGCACTTTCCGTTTTCCCCCGCCCCCCCCCCCGCCCCCAGGAAAAATAAAAGCCCAAAAAAAA
>JAEZBW010000068.1 GCA_023426765.1 Bacillota bacterium | reverse complement strand
GCCTTAACCACCGGCCCGTTTTTTTGAGCGAGGCCTTTATTGGGGCTTGATGGCGCTGGCGGAGTGGTTGTGTTGCCCTTACTGGTTGGCTTCATATTATTTGAAGGGCTTGTTGTGGCTGCTGGAGTCGTTTCTTCTACAGGATTTGTCTTGTTTCCAGTATCCGTTGGATCCGTCGTATTTGAAGGATTAGTAGTACCTGATGAGCTTTTTGGTGTTTTTACTCCTGTTGGATTTACTGCGTTGTTATCATTCGTCGGCTTTTTGGTATTTGAAGATGTCTGAGATGCTGTGTCGTTAACATTACCAGAATTTTTCTTTCCGCAAGCGGAAAAGGCTGTCACTAACATAGCCACTGATAACAACAGGATTAAGATTTTTTTCATAGTATTCTTCCTTTCATGTTGCAGATCCTGGTGTGGGTGAATATCACCCATTTATTCATTATACCGTGGCATGAATTACAAATACATTACCATAATTACGACAAACATTAACAATTTTCACATTATCCGAGCATGCGCTTGTAACCCATAAAGTCAGACAACTGTTTTCACATACACCGGTGTCAAGGGGATTTCACCCCCCATCCCCTTCCCGTGTCAAGGGGACGGGGGTTAGACAATCGTAATGCTCATGAAAGGGTCACCTTGTCCTATGTCATTCAGTGTGATATATTATGAAAAGACAAAATGGAAGTCACTGTAGTTCGGATGAAGTAATTCCATTCGGCTTTTACGCGTGTTTTAATGCACGAACCAACCTTCCGGGCCTACTCTCAGATAAGGAGAAACAGATCATATGATGATGAAGGACAATACTGAAAAGATTGATATTCATGCGGTTTTGGAGAACAAAACCATTTCCTGCCCCTGTGGAAGGCCTCATGTCGCAAGTGTTAAGGAAGTCGTTATCGAACGGGGAGCAATTGCCAGGGTTCCAGGCATTATAAGAAAGCATGGCGGTTCCCGCCCTTTCCTGATCGCTGACAGGAACACCTTCGAAGCAGCCGGAGAAGCGCTTTGCAGCTATCTGCAGATGGAAAATCTTCCGTTTTCGAAGTATGTGTTTGAACATTCTCCAGAGCCAAACGAATTGGCGGTTGGCCAGGTTGCCATGCAATACGACACCCGGTGTGACTTTATTCTGGGTGTAGGCTCCGGTACGATAAACGATATCAGTAAGATCATCGCCCATATGACCGGTCTTCCCTTTATGATTGCAGGTACTGCCCCCTCAATGGACGGCTATGCATCCGCCACTTCCTCAGTCATACAGGATGGAATCAAGCATAGCCTGAACACTGTTTGCCCAACAATTATAGTTGCTGATCTGGATATCATGTGCCGGGCTCCCGTGAAGCTTCTTCGGGCAGGATTGGGAGATATGCTGGCAAAGTATATCAGTATTTGTGAATGGCGTCTCTCCCATCTGATCAACGGCGAATACTACTGTGAAGAAGTCGCTGCCCTTGTTCGCTGTGCTTTGAAAAAATGTATTTCAGTAGGGGATCTATCGGATATGAACCCTGAGACCGTCAGGCCCATCGTTGAGGGACTGATCATCTCCGGAATGGCAATGGACATGGCCGGTCTATCCCGTCCGGCATCAGGAATGGAACACTATTTCTCCCATATATGGGATATGCGTAGCCTTGAATTTCATTCGCCATCCGATTTGCATGGTATTCAATGCGGAGTGGGCACGCTCCTTTGTCTTCGGATATATCAATTTATTCGCAGTGTGGTTCCAAACCGTGAGAAAGCAATGGACTGTGTCCGAAACTTCCGTCTGGATGAATGGAACCGGTTTCTTGTTGATTTTTTGGGGAAAGGCGCTCAGGGACTGATCGAAATTGAAAAAAAAGAAAAGAAATATGATCTGAACTCCCACCAGAAAAGGCTTGAGGTTATCCTGGCTCACTGGGCTGACATCCTGCAGATCTTCTCGGAAGAGCTGCCCGGTTATGATCAGGTGGAACAGTTCATGCGCAAGCATGGTATGCCTGTTTCTCCGTTAGAGCTGGGGCACTCGGACGCGGAGGTACGCGATACCCTTACTGTTACAAAAGATATCCGGGAGAAATATATCGCCAGTCGTCTGCTGTGGGATCTGGGGCTTTTGGACGAGGCCAGGGCACATTTGTAAAACCATTCGATATTATCACGAAAGCCCTCTCTTTTTATGGAGAGGGCTCCGTCCTCTCTTGGTGTGAGGTATGCGGAATTTGAACCCGTGTAGTGGAAGGTTCCATTGGTGTTTTTTTCTCATAGGTTGGCATAACAGTAACATCATTCATCGGCATCGTTGCAGGAATCGCAGGATCCCAGCCGGTAAAGCGAAAACCGGGTTTTTACGGGTCTTCAGGCGGTGTGACAGGTGCGCCAGCCCGATTTTGCTGCGGCGTACAGGAATTATTACGGATCCTATTCTACATTGAACAGGATCCGTTTCAGGTTTATCAAGGTTGGATTGCATTAAGCGCAGGATTAATAGCAGTATGCAACTTCATTCTTTTATGGCTGTTCGCTATATTCGCCCTTCCAGAACGTTTTGGTTATACTTGGCAGACCGCTTATCATATTATTGATTTGCTGATCCCTTTTCAATACATCCAGGAACGGATCTGCTGTAAAGGCAAGCTCGGCGTACTCCTTTGTTCCCCGTAATGCGGAAGCCTCTACTCCTCCTTTGATGTTAATAAAACCCACATTGACTCCTGCTTCAATACCGGCTTTTACATCAAAATCAGCGGGAGAAAACTGACCATCGCTTCCTATTTTAGCGGTGAAGCCTAATTTTCCTGCGATACTGGCGCCTCCAGCTTTTCCTGTAAGCTTAATCCCCCCATCGTACGTGGTTGCATTCTGTATATGATGTGTCTCGGATCTGAATTTCAATCCAATAAAAAATGCCTCCGCCCCGAATTCATAGCTGGATTTATAGGGGCTAATTTTCCCCTTCACAAACCCAAAATTACAGGTAACCTCATATTTTTTAATAAACTCTTTGTAGTATTTAGAGTTCTCATCCAATACGCCCGCAAGGAAATTCGCCCTGTCCTGCATGGCCTTCTGAATTTCCTTGTTTGCCAATTCCTCTCTTTCTTTTTCTCTTTCCTTTTCTCTTTCCTTAATTTCATCAAGCTTTTCTTCGTCACATCCGCATGCTTCGATATCCCAGGGGGCCATCATACCATATGCGTTAACAGCGTTTTCCAAACCCATTTTTATGTAACCGGTTAGCTTGGCAATCAGCTCATTCTCAAGGGTATCTCTAATTTTCTCATCGGATATCAGCATAATGTGCTTCATGCAGTCATTATACATTTGCGGCACGTATTTTTCTATTTTTTGATATGCCTCTGCCGCAGTCATGGTCGCCGGGCTCCAAAAACTGGAAGCTAAGTTGTTGAACCTGGGAAAGTATTTGATATGTATAGCATGAATATCGACAAGATAATCATCCTTAAGCTCCTCAATTTCTTTAGAAATTTTCGCTTCCTGCTCCAATGATGTTGTTTCATCAAGCTTTATAAGCAAATCCTCAAGATCATCGAAATACTCGTCGTGAAGCTTATCCAATTTTTGATTATACTCTTTTTCAAGCTCCTGATATTCCGCGAAATATTGGTTTTTGAGATCAATGATGATTTCATGCGGCTTTGCAGTTACCTTATCCATGTATCTCTCATAGGTAAGGCGCTTGGTTGATAATAACTGTATGTTCTTCTGCTGGATAATAACATCGTTTGGATTGGTATGTGAAAATGGGTTTATCAGCATGACCTTATATTC
>JAEZBW010000568.1 GCA_023426765.1 Bacillota bacterium | reverse complement strand
CATTTGGCGACTCGCGCCCCGCCTCAGGCTCAGAGCATCACGTGGCCCATTTCTGGGAGATGAAATTTATCCTCGAAGGCCGTCCCGCCGTACTGCATGGCACAAAGGTTAGCGTGGCGACTGTGCTCGCCGCTAAACGCTACGAGCTGCTGCGCCGCATGAGCAAAGCGGAGGCTGACCGCGTGCTCGGTCCCCGCACCCTGCCCTCGCAGGCGCAGATGCTGGCGGAGATTCGCGCCGGGTATGGGCCGGTCACGGAGCGTATTGTACAGATCCAGAAGCCGCTGTTCGCCATGACCCCCGCCGACTTTGCCTCGCTCAAAGAGCGCATCCTGGCCAACTGGGACCGCATCCAGGAGATTGCTGCCACCGTCCCCACCGCCGAACAGATAGCCGACTGGATTACAGCGGCAGGCGGGCAGGTCGACCCAGCGGCCATTGGCCTGCGCCCCGACGAAGTACGGCTGGGTCTGGTCAGCGGTCATTACCTGCGCGACCGTTTTACCCTCAACCGCCTGGGCTACTGGCTCAACCTGCCGCTTGGGATTGAGGCATAACGCGGTATCTCCGCGCATTGCTCCACCGTTTATCGCTACCCCCTGTCGAATCGCAGGGGCGCAGCCATTGTTACGGCATATTCCATGCCTCGGCCCTTATAGCTGCGCCCCTGCGTGTTGGCGAGTAGCCAGGAAAAAAAATCGACCAATCAATCAAAGTTAGTTAAAACAAACCAAAAGCGCAACTTTTATAATCGTTCAGTAAGAACCAGGTTATCAAAAAAATATCAAAGTAGTCTATGATAGTGGTTGACACGCGAAAAACAGTATGCTATAGTAATTAAAGAGGCAACCAGGGGCGAGTGCAAGCATTGTGCCTTATCATCGGCTACGTTCCGGATTGCTAAATACCGTTCGTTTGGTTTATGGGAGTTCTTCTTCGTTAACACCTCTGATCAGAATGGCGGCAACCAGACTGAACAGCACTACCCGGTATGATATTCGGGAGTGAACATGGCATGCGAATAAGCACCAGGACCACAAAAGCAGGGGGAGACCTGCGCAAGGGGATCAGTCACAACAAAACAATGGATACCACTTCATCATGCTGAATCGTTCGGTTCGGCAGCTATTTAATGCTGCCTGAAGTCGATGATTAGCATAGAATATCCGGCGAAGATCACCGGCTGTATCCCAACTGCGGCTGTCTTGAATTGTTTGCAATGACCGTCCCCCTCTTCCCATAAACATTTAAAAATTGACCCATATTTGCCGCCCGGCAAGGCTGGCGCCTGGAGTCATGCAATTATTCACCGCTGATCCGCAATCGCCCTGAATACAGTGCACTGTCGGAGTGGCGGAGCGCGCTTATAAACGATCCTCATCAATAAAGGGAACTTAGAAACCATATGGCAGCGATTGAACAAGAAACAAAGCTCCAGGTCGCAGATGAACACCACATCCACATTGAGCCTTCGCGTGGGTGGCTGAATCTGCGCCTGAAGGAAATCTGGCTCTACCGCGAGCTGCTCTTCTTCCTCGCCTGGCGTGATATCAAAATTCGCTACCAGCAGACGGTATTGGGTTTTGCCTGGGCAATCCTTCAGCCATTCCTTACCATGGTGGTTTTCTCTATCTTCTTTGGGGCGCTGGCGAAGATCCCATCCGACGGCATCCCTTACCCCATCTTCAATTACGCCGGGCTGCTTCCCTGGCTCTTTTTTGAAAATTCCATATCGGTCTCGACAAGCAGCCTGGTGACCAACTCCAACATGGTCACGAAGGTGTACTTCCCGCGCCTGTTCATCCCCATCTCCAGTGTCCTCTCGGGGCTGGTGGATTTTGGTATTTCCTTCCTGGTTCTCCTCGCCATGATGCTCTTCTATAAAGTGCAGCCAACCATCGGCGTGCTTTACCTGCCGCTGTTCCTGCTGCTGGCCTTTATCACTGCTATGGGTGTATCGCTGTGGATGTCGGCGCTGAATGTAAAGTACCGCGACATTCGCTACATAGTGCCTTTCCTGGCGCGGTTCTGGTTCTTCGCCACACCAATCGCCTACTCCAGCACCATGCTCGAAGAACCCTGGCGCACCCTCTACGGCCTGAACCCGATGGTTGGCGTGGTCGAGGGGTTCCGCTGGGCGCTGCTTGGCACCAATCCCCCGCAGTCGATGATTTTCTTGTCGATAGCAATTTCCGTGGTGATCTTCGTGACCGGGCTGCTGTACTTCAACCGCACCGAAAAGACCTTTGCTGATGTCATCTAATCTGCATCAGCCATTTCATCCAAACAACACTACAATGGAACAGAATTATGAGTGACATCTCCATTCGCGCAAGAGGTGTGGGCAAGTGGTACCGCATCGACCATGAAGCCAAAAAGGCAAGGTACCTGACATTACGCGATCAGGTGGCGAAGGCATTTGCCGCGCCCTTCTCCAAGAAGCGATCAACACCCAAGAATGGCGCGCACAACAATGGTAACGGCGTGCATGAAAATTACGTTTGGGCGCTGAAGGATGTGAGCTTCGATATTCGCCAGGGCGAGGTTGTGGGCCTGATCGGGCCAAACGGCGCGGGCAAGAGTACGCTGCTGAAGATCCTGACCCGCATCACCGAGCCAACCCAAGGC
>JAEZBW010000559.1 GCA_023426765.1 Bacillota bacterium | reverse complement strand
AAGGTACACTGTTTGTCAGAATTGTTTTCAAAGACTACAGTGAGCCCGTCAGAAGATACGGTTCCTTCCTTTTTTATCATAGCCACACCATCACAGTTGTTAACCGTTTCATATATTGTGGGTTCCCAATTAGTTTCAACAGGTTGTTTTGAATCCGTCTTATCGATGATGTTTTCTTTTTCTACGCTGCTTTTACATCCCGGCAGGATTGCTAAACCGATAACCATGCATGCCAGTAAAATTATACATCTTTTCATAAAATCACTCCAGTAAAAAGCCCGATTTGAAAAACTCGATTTGCTTCCATAGTTACTGTTCACGGGTAGTATCTGAAAACCATCCGCGGTACCCGCTTCGGGTGTTTTGTCTCCTCTGACAACAAAGCACTAACCTCTCTGCACGCATTTAACGATTTACTTGTTTACGTTGAGGTCTCCATATCCTGGGTCGCTCAAGCTACACGCAATAAACCTTCCTGTATGAAGCAGGGCTTCGAGGTATGTTGTCTTTCGTCACCAAAATCACCCAAATCATCCGCTAGCTCTACTAGGGTGTGAACAGTAACCTTCCATAAAATTGTGAAGTCCTTCCCCAACAGCTTGAAAAAGTTTGCCGGTATATAGTATTATCCTACATTTGGTTCAACATCCAGAATGATTGAGAAAATACTGCCTTCACCGATCTTGCTTTTGACATTAATCTTTCCGCCATGCCGCAGCACGATGATTTTTGCAATGGAAAGCCCCAGACCATGACCACCATTGTTTCGATCCCGCGATTCGTCGGCACGGAAGAAACGGTCAAACACATTCGGCAGATCCTTCGCAGCAATACCGCAGCCCCCGTCCTTCACCGAAAGAATGGCGGTATTCCCTTCCCGCTTCAGTCCAATGCAAATCGCTTTCCCCGGTTCGGTATACTTCTGGGCGTTGTCCACAAAAATACGCATGGCCTGCTTGATTCTGCTTCTGTCGCCATTAATTTCAATGCCTTGCTCCACAGTGCCCTCAATGATGTGCTGCTCGTCAACCATGCGGGTTTCCTTCACCAGTTCCTCCATCATCTCACTGAGCGAGAAGTTTTCCTTTGTTAAAATCAGCGTGTCCTTGTCATTTCTGGCGATAAACAGCAGCTTATCCACCAGTTCCTTCATGTTGTCGGATTCGTTGCGAATGGCTTCAATGGACTCCTGCAAAACCTCAGGATCCTCTTTGCCCCATCTTTCCAGCATCCGGGCATATCCCTGGATGACCGATATGGGTGTGCGCAGCTCGTGGGATGCGTCGGAAACAAACTGGTTCTGCTTGTTGTATGCGTTTTCAATTCTGTCCATCATCCCGTTGAAGGTGATAATCAGTTCTTTCAGCTCATCTTTCGCATTGGTTACATTCAGCCTGAGGTTCAGGTTCTGCACTTTGATCTCCTTTGTCATCTTCGTGACCTCGGCTATGGGATAAAGCACATTCTTTGTGATGGAACGCCCCCTGAAATAAAGCGTCAGCAGCACCAAAATACCCAGAATGACAACAAAACTGAAAAGGATGGCCATCTCTATCAACAGTGGTGTGATGTCCCTGAAAACATTGATGATGTACATACCCTCGGTTCTGCTGACCCAGTTCTGTACCATGATGAAAACAGCATTGCCGCGACGGTAGAACCATACCGGCAGCCTTTCATTGGGTTTTTGCCATGAACCAAATGTATTCAGGAGGATCTCTCCCGACATATTGGAAAGGGAAAGTTCAGTATCCCTTTGCATGGCAATATCATAAATGCTTTCATTCAGTGAGTTGGTCATGCTAAGGTCTTCGGAAATCTGTTTGACATCCAGGGCTAGCATCACCGAATGATAAACAATGAACACAATCAGCATTAAAATGAGACAGGACAAAAAAGCATCCAGCACCATCTGAATGTAAGAGGCCGAGATGCGGCGGGCCATTGAAAAGCCTGCCTTTCTCATGGCACGCCGGTGCATGGCTTTTGTGAACCTTATATTTGAAGAGGATGTCTCCTGCTGCCGTTTTCCGGCTTGTGAGCCCGGAGCAGTGTTTTGCGGCTGTTGTGCGGGTTTTGCAGCCGTACTGGAATTCCTGCGGGTTTGATCGGGCCCCTGCGGATAACCTCCGCCCTGCGCAGCCTGCTGCTGTCCACCGAGCGGTTTCTGGTTTTGCGCCGGCCCGGGGTTTGCACTCTGGTTCCAACCGGTTGCTCCCGGCCTGTTGTTCCTGCCCTGGAAGAAGATCACCTTTCTATTCTGTTTTGGTTCTTTAGTCCTTGTCTTCAAAAATATACCCCACTCCACGGATGGTTTTTATGTAGGAAAGGTTGTATTTCTGGTCAACCTTTGCCCTCAGGTACCGGATATATACATCGGTGACATTGGTATCCCCGTAATAATCGTAGCCCCAGACCTTTTCGATCAGCTTTTCGCGGGTTAAAACAATCCCGCGGTTCTCCATCATGTACTCCAGCAAGTCGTATTCCTTTTTGGAAAGCGGAATTTCCTCCCCGTTGCAGGTCACCTTGTGGCTGGATTTGTTGACGATGAGGTTCCCGGTTTCCAACAGATCTTCCTCTGCCTTTTTACCATTATGCCCCTTTCTTTTCAGGGCAACCCGTATTCTGGCCAGCAATTCTTCAATGGCAAAGGGTTTGGTCACGTAATCATCCGCGCCGCTGTCCAAGCCTCCCACCTTGTCGGAGACATCATCCTTTGCGGTTAACATGATCACCGGCAGATCCGAGGTTTTCCGGATGCGCCGCAACACCTCAAGCCCACTGAGCATGGGAAGCATCAGATCCAGTATCACCAAATCGACATTTCCGCTCATCGCCTTTTCAAGACCGTCCCGGCCATCAAAAGCCAGTTCCACCGCATACCCCTCATGCTTCAGTTCCAGCTCCAGGAAACGTGCTATTTTACTTTCATCTTCCACTACTAAAATTTTTTCAGCCATATGATTTCCCCCTGGGTTTTGTTCTTACTTCACTGTATTTAATCCATATATGATGTCGTCCCGTCATGACGGGTTGACATCCTGAAGGCATTGGTAAATTATTCTGCTCAACTTTATCATACCGCATATCACATCCAGGCCGCAAGCTTACGTTTACCATATTTACCATGGGACGGGGCTCATGTTCCCGCGGTAAACGGTAATTTCAGGGGGTCCTGTTAAATAATCTCCATCAGTGACAAATCCTCCTGTATCATTTACAGGAGGACTTTATGCCGTTATCAGGCCAAATGGTTTTATTCAATGGTCATTTCGTTATAGTCGTCCTTTTGAACTTCAGCCGGTACATTCGACGCCTGTGGTGCCTGAGGTGGCTGAGGGGTCTGCTGCGGATTGGTTCTGCCTGTAAACTTTTCGGCTGCATCTCGGAACATGGATGAAATGTTAAATTCTTTTCCCTCAACCTTTTTTATGCTGATTTTATAACCCAGAACTAAAAGCAGTATCAGCACCGGTAGGGTGATGTAGGAGATAAAAACGATTAACAGCAGCATGATGTTGACGGAAACATTCAAAAGTACGCCATTTTTGTCTTCAATGACAACCTTGTTTTCAAAGCCCTTTTGAATGAGTTCTTTGAATTTCTTCCAGAACTCCCCGCCCTGTCTCTTCCACTCCTGGTTATCATAGCTGCCGTTATGATTGGTATAATTTCTGGTATGCTTGCTTTTTTCAAATTCTACTATCGCTTCGAGGACATCGCCATTGTGCTTTTCCAGCAAGGCTTTTGCTTCCTCGTAGCTGCAGTTTGTTCTTTTCCGTAATTGATCCACCTGTTCAAGGGTTAGCATGATTGCACCTCCAAATATTACTTATGTTCTTTGACCTTACATGGGTTATTGTACAATCGCAATATTAAGGCTGCCTTTATGAAGAATTAGAGTTTCATTAGAATTGGATTCAGTGTTATTCATTTTGCAGCGATTATATGGGCCTATGGGAGCTGATTAAAAATGCCCACATATTCTGTGTGCCACGGTAAATAAAAGCGAAGCTGCCATCCCGAACGTAGTGAAGGATCTTCCTCAGAGAAGATCCTTCGCTTCGCTCCGGATGACTTTTGCTTCGCTCATGACAGGTAATTAGCCATTTTCATGATTATGTCATTCCATCAGCATAGTTATACTGCTTTCAAACCTTTGGATACAGTTGGCTATAAATAACACTCCTCCGAACAGTCTCCTCGGGGTCGGCCTGGAAATCCTTAAACATCCTGTTCGGAACAGTCTCCTGGTGTCTGATTCTTTTAACCCTGTAATTGTATCTGACAGAGCTTCTTATAAATACCTTCCTCCCGCATCAACTCTTCATGGGTGCCTTGCTCGGCAATCCCTCCCTCGTTCAGCACGATAATTTTATCGGCTTTTCGGATCGAGGACAGCCTATGTGCGATGACAATGGTTGTGCGGTTTTCAATAACCCTGTCAATGGCCTCATGGATCAGCTTCTCGGTTTCCATATCCACCGAGGCTGTGGCTTCATCGAGGATCAGAATAGGAGTATTGCGCAGCACCGCCCTGGCAATGGACAACCTTTGCTTCTGTCCTCCCGACAGTTTGATGCCCCGTTCGCCAATCACCGTATCATATCCGTTTTCCAGTTCCTGAATGAATTCGTCTGCATGGGCAACTTTTGCCGCAGCGGTTATTTCTTCAAGGGTTGCGTCTTTCATCCCATAGGAGATGTTTTCAGCCACCGTACCATTAAACAAAAAAACATCCTGCAGCACGATGCTGATATTGTCCCGCAGCGATTCAAGCGTGATGTCTTTCACATCCATCCCATCGTACAGAACATTTCCCTGATTCGGATCATAGAATCGCGCCAAAAGGCTGATCAGTGTTGTTTTTCCTACTCCTGTGGGGCCGACCACCGCTACCATTTCCCCGGGATTAATGTCAAGAGTGATATCCCTGAGCACGTCATGGCCTGGGATGTATTGAAAGGACACATTCTGCAGTTGAATTTTCCCGGTGAGTTTTCCAGCATTGGCAGCGTCAGGTTTTTCTTTGACATCGGGCTCGGTGTCCAGCACTTCAAACACCCGGGTGGCACCTGCCATCGCATTTTGCAGGTCTTCATTGATTCTGCCCAGCGTACTGATGGGCTGATAAAACATGGAAAGCAGCAGGATGAATGCAACGATATCGGGAAGGGGAACCTTGTTCAGCGAAGCCAGATACCCTCCGAAACCGATGACCAGCACCGTTCCGATATGGCTAAAAAACTAGATGGACGGATGATAAATCGCGCTGAGCTTCAAGGCTTTTAAAACCTGAGACACATGAGCACCCGAGCTTTTGCGGATTCTTGTCTCCTCCCGCTGATGCTGATTAAAAACCTGAATTTCACGGATACCTGAAATATTATCATGCAGCGTGGCATTGAAATCCGCCAGCTTCTGTTGTGAGGTTTTAAACTGCGGCTGCACCTTTTTGGCGAATTTAGTGATCGCCACGATTAAAAACGGTACCGTTACAAGACTTAGCAGCGCCAGCGTTACAT
>JAEZBW010000543.1 GCA_023426765.1 Bacillota bacterium | reverse complement strand
CCCGCTCCAGATCCTCATCCATATAAGGTAGTTTCCCTTTTTTTTGCAGTTCAAACCATGGAGTATCTTTTTCAATTTGCAGGCTGTAGGCCGAAATATGGCTGACCCCGGCCTGTAATACCAGATCCAGCGTTTCCAGCCAGTCTTCCATGCTTTGGCCGGGCACTCCAAATATGATATCGGCATTGATGTTCCCGGTTCCAATAGCCTTGATCAGATCGATGCTTTCAAGAAACATGTCCCGGGTATGAATCCGGCCCATCTCCTGCAGCAGGCGATCCTGTGCAGCCTGCAATCCGATGCTTATACGGTTGATGCCTACGCTCTTCCATGCTTCGGCCTTTTCGTGGGTGATGGTTCCCGGGTTGGCTTCCAGCGTAATCTCCGCATCTGTTTGGATATCAAACACTTTTCGCAGGGTCTTGACGATGGTCGTGATATCCAGTGCAGATAACAGTGACGGCGTGCCTCCGCCGATAAAAACGGTATCTGCGGAAAGGGAGCCATATTCCCTGGCCAGGCTTTCCATCTCCGTGCAGACAGCGACGGCGTAATCATGAAAAATGCCGTCAAAGCCGGGATAGGAGGGAAAGTCGCAGTAATTGCACTTCCTGACACAAAACGGGATATGGATGTATATTCCAAAAGGCTCCATAAAGCACACTCCGTCAGGTATCCAGCTTCAAAACGCTCATAAAGGCTTCCTGCGGCAACTCCACGCTTCCTACCTGACGCATCCGCTTTTTACCCTCTTTTTGCTTTTCCAGCAGCTTTTTCTTTCGGGTAATGTCACCGCCATAACATTTCGCCAGTACATCCTTGCGAAACGCCCGAACGGTTTCACGGGCGATTACCTTCGCCCCGATACACGCCTGTACCGGAATTTCAAACATTTGACGCGGGATCGTATCCTTCAGCTTCTCTGCCATTCTTCTGGCCCGGGAGTATGCCTTGCTTTCATGAACAATAAAAGATAAGGCGTCAACGATTTCCCCATTCAGGCGGATATCCAGCTTGACAAGGTCGGATTTGATATAACCCTTCAGCTCGTAATCAAAGGATGCATAGCCTTTCGAACGCGATTTCAGCGCATCGAAAAAGTCATAGATGATCTCGTTCAGCGGCATGTCATACGTTAAAACGGCACGGGTGCTTTCAATATATTCCATTCCGAGATATTCACCGCGGCGATCCTGGCACAGCTCCATGATGCTTCCGACATACTCGGTCGGTGTCATGATCGAAGCCTTTACAACCGGCTCCTCCATCATTTCGATGGCGCCCATATCGGGCAGATTGGTCGGATTGTCTATCAGCAGGACCTCGCCGTCCAGTTTTGTGATCCGGTAGATAACACTTGGAGCGGTAGTGACCAGATCCAGATTGAATTCTCTCTCCAGACGTTCCTGAATGATCTCCATATGCAGCAGGCCCAAAAAACCGCATCTGAAACCAAATCCCAGCGCGGCTGACGTTTCGGCCTCAAACAGCAGGGCTGCGTCGTTCAGCTGCAATTTTTCCAGGGCATCGCGCAGGTCGGCATAACGGGCTCCGTCTGCCGGATAAATACCGCAAAATACCATCGAAACGGCCTTCTTATAACCCGGAAGAGGTTCCTTCGCCGGGTTTGAAGCGGTGGTCACCGTGTCCCCGACCTGAGTGTCCCGTACATTTTTAATGCTGGCGCAAATAAAGCCCACATCGCCGGCGTAAAGCGCTTCGACGGGAACCAGGCCTCCCGGACGGAAATATCCTAATTCGGTGACGATAAATTTCTTTCTGGTATGAAGCATCATGATTTCCTGGCCTGTCCTGACGCTGCCCTCCTTGACGCGGACGTGCGTAATAACCCCTTTGTAATTGTCGTAAATGGAATCAAAAATCAACGCCCGCAGCGGCGCTTCTTCTGCACCGGTTGGGGGCGGTATCACTTCGACAATCTTTTCCAGAACCGCTTCGACATTCACGCCGTTTTTGGCTGAAATTAACGGGGCATGGCTGCAGTCCAGGCCGATGATGTCCTCTACCTCACGCTTGACCTCCTCGGGCCTTGCCATGGGGAGATCGATCTTGTTGATCACGGGAAGAATTTCAAGATTATGTTCCAGCGCCAGATACACATTCGCCAGCGTCTGCGCTTCGATGCCCTGAGACGCGTCCACAACCAGAACAGCGCCTTCGCATGCGGCAATGCTTCTGGATACTTCATAATTAAAATCCACGTGTCCCGGTGTATCGATCAGATTCAGGATATATTCCTGGTCGTCCGAAGCTTTATAGACCAGCCTGGCGGCCTGAGCTTTTATGGTAATTCCGCGCTCACGCTCCAGATCCATGGTGTCCAGAACCTGATCTTCCATTTCACGTTCGGTCAGAACTCCGGTTTTCTCCAGCAGCCTGTCGGCCAGCGTGGATTTTCCATGATCGATATGAGCGATGATACAGAAATTTCTGATTTTCTTTTGTCGTTGTTCCGGCATATAGATACCCCGCGCAGTTTTATCAACTCTTTTTTTGAAATTATACCACAGGGTTTCGCTGATTGTATAGATACGATTAATTCATGCCGAGCATCGTCTCAATAAAGATCCCATAGCCCCTGGAGGGATCGTTCACAAGCACATGGGTTACTGCGCCAATCAGACGACCGTCCTGAATGATCGGGCTGCCCGACATGCCCTGGATAATCCCTCCGGTCTCATCCAGAAGACGGGGATCGGTAATTCTGAGGATCATGCTTTTCGGGCCCGAAAGATTTTTTCTGGCCACCTTCTGGATCTCCACCTGAAATTCTTCAATTTCTTCGCCGTGAATGTTCGAAAGAATTAACGCCGGCCCTTCCCGAACCACGCTCCTCGTTCCCACCGGATACAGCTTGCCCGGCAGTTTGTCGATAACGCTTTTCTTCATCTGTCCAAAAACACCAAAAGCGGTATTCCAATAGATATCTCCGATGACCTCGGGGCTGTCGAGAAAATTGCCCTGCAATTCGCCCGGCATTCCCTGCATTCCCTTTTTTATCCCATAAACCGAAGACTTCAGCAGTTCTCCGGTTTCAACCGGCATCATGATACCGGTATCGATATCGGTGATCCCATGGCCCAGTGCGCCGAATTTCCCGGTGTTCTGCTCTATATAGGTCAGTGTCCCGATTCCCGCCGTACTGTCCCTCACCCATAATCCCAAACGGTATTTTCCATCCTCGACACATTCAACGGGTACCGCTTTCGCAGTCAGTACACGATTTTCATGAATAAACTTGATTTCAACCTCCTTAGCCCCCGACTCTTCAACGGCTCCTGTCAAATCCGAAATACTTTCAATTTTCCTGCGGTTCACTTCGACGATAAAGTCACCGGGCTCTATCCCTGAATCCCGGATGGGAAGCTCTTCCCTTCCGTCAGGCGTCAGAACGCCTGAAATGCCCACCACAAGGATACCCTTGATATAAAGCTTAATTCCCACGGTATTTCCGCAGACCAGCAGCTGCCGGACTGGAATTGCGTTTACTTCAATATCCTTAATCGGAACAACGCCAAACAACCGGAGATGAATCTTGTTCTGCCCATAGTTTGTACATTCCAGCGTATAGGGCATGGTAAACATGGAACGCTCCATGCTGCGCTTCTCGATGCGGATTCCTCCGGCTTCAGCCGACAATTGCAGCTGAAAGGGCGAAAAGAATTCCACGCGGTATTCTTCTCCAGCCAAAACCGTCATCTGGTTGGGTGTAAACGCGATCAGCGACATGTACAGCGATATCAACAGAATAAGGAGGAGAAAGCTAACCCGCAGCAGGGGATTCCCTTTATTGAAATTCATAGGACACGCTCCAGTCAACGATGATTTCGTAGCCGGACGCTTTTTTCTCATCGTACAAGCGTTCGTGGCTACATCCGTGATGTTGTAAGACTTTCCGCACGGCCACGCGGTTTTCCTGCGCGAATGAGTACGGGTGTTCTTAAGTTAACCTGAGCGTGAAAAAATTATTCGATATAGATGGGTTTTCGCGAAGTAAGATTCGATAATCCGGCAATGTGCCCATTGGATTACTCTTAAATCGTGGCTAACTAAAAGGATTCCAAAATATTGTCTTTGGAATCCTGAATCAATGCTATGAAAAGTATTAATGATTTTTTCTGAACGAAGGAAATGTCTCCTGAGTGAAGCGAATGTCATCCTGAGCGTAGCGAAGTATCTAAAACAAATAGTTCCTTCAGCCCAGCCAGTTGATAATTCCCATGGTATCTTTGAAACAGGAGGACTTCAGAAAATCGTCGTCATATTTTTCCGAGCACAGCATCGGGTGCCTGCTGCAAGACAAAATGCCCTGCTGAATATACCCGGCTTTCGAGATGGCTTCGTTTCCCCATAAAAACCAGTGCAAATCCGGCCTTTGCCCCGATATGTAACCAAAAAGCCTTCTGGAAAAATCCTCCCAGATATGCCTGTGACTGTTGGGTTTGTTCAGTTCGCAGGTCAGGTAGGTGTTCAGAAACAGAACCCCCTGTGCTTCCAGTGAATCGAAAAGCTGTGGGGGCGGAAGCAGCGGGAAGGACTGATCCCGAATCTCCGAAAGAACCTGTGAGAATTTCAAAATGTCCTGATATCGGGTGATCCCACGGTAGGTTTTATGAAGCAGCCGGACGATGTTTTTCAGCGAAACCTGCCGGAATGTTTCCTCCCAGGCCTTCAATCCTCCCACCTCAAAGGATCTGCCAGTTGCAACGCCGGGCTGGAAATAAACATCCTGCCCGATGATGCACACCTTTGCGCTGTTCAGATCCCAGGTGAGAAACCGCAGGATTTTCTCACGGGCCGGGGTATAATTCAGGCCGATTTGCTTCTCGATGGAATTGAGCATGGTTACGATTTCGTCTGTCAGAAAGCCCTTCCAGGAAGGTGATATCTGTTTGGGCAGCATAAGATGTTTCCCTTCATTTTTACAGCTTTTTCAGCTTCATAATCTGATCGCGCAGGGCAGCCGCTTTCTCAAACTGCAGCTCCTTCGCGGCAGCTTTCATCTCACTCGTCAGCTTTTCGATCAGCTGCTCCACAGGCAGTTCTTCTTCGGGTGCAGCGTCGTCAGTTCTGTATTCAAGCCCTTCTTCAGCTGCCTTCAGTGTTTCTATCGCTGCATGAACCGATTTTTGAATGGATTTCGGCGTGATACCCCATTTTTCATTGTATTCCACCTGCAGGTGCCGGCGGCGGTTTGTTTCACTGATGGCCACCTCCATCGAACGGGTCATGTGGTCTGCATACATGATAACTTTTCCGTTAATGTTCCTGGCCGCCCTGCCGATGGTTTGTATCAGCGAGGTTTCAGACCGGAGGAAGCCCTCCTTGTCCGCGTCGAGAATTGCCACCAGGGATACCTCGGGCAAATCCAGACCTTCCCGCAGCAGATTGATTCCAACCAGCACATCGAAAACACCCAGGCGTAAATCCCGGATGATTTCCATCCGTTCCATGGTCTCGATATCCGAATGCAGATAGCGGACCTTGATGCCCACATCTCCGAGATACTGTGTTAAATCCTCCGCCATTCTCTTGGTCAGCGTCGTCACAAGGACACGTTCATTGCGGGCAACACGGATGCGGATCTCCTCCATCAAATCATCAATTTGCCCCTGGATCGGTTTAACGATCACTTCGGGATCTATCAGCCCGGTGGGACGGATGATTTGCTCCACAACAATTTTTGATCTCTCCCGTTCATATTTCCCCGGGGTAGCGCTGACATAGATGGCCTGGCTGACCCTCTGTTCAAACTCGGCAAACATCAGCGGGCGGTTATCATAAGCAGATGGAAGGCGGAACCCATACTCCACCAGCGATTCCTTGCGGGCCCGATCCCCGTTGTACATCGCTCCGATCTGAGGAACGGTCACATGGGATTCGTCGATGACCACCATGAAATCCTTCGGAAAATAGTCCAGCAGGGTATACGGCGCAGTGCCCGAGGTCCTGCCGCTGATGTGACGGGAATAGTTTTCAATGCCGGAGCAGAAGCCAACCTCCCGCATCATCTCAATATCATACCGGGTTCTCTGCTCCAGCCTCTGAGCTTCCAACAGCTTGTCATTGTCCCGGAAATATTTCAGCCGCTGTTCCAATTCCTCCTCAATGGTTTGCACTGCACGCTCCATCTTTGCCCTTGAGGTGGCATAGTGAGATGCGGGGAATATGGCAATATAGGTTCTTGTTCCGACGATCTCACCTGTCAGCGGATCCACTTCGGTAAGCCGTTCAATTTCATCTCCGAAAAACTCCACTCTCAGAATGGTTCCGGTGGAAGCCGACGGAAAGATGTCCAAAACATCTCCCTTCACCCGAAAAGTTCCCCGTTTGAAGTCAATCTGATTTCGCGTGTATTGAATATCCACAAGCCTGCTGATCACCTCATCCCGATCCTTCTGCATTCCAGGCCTCAGCGAGAGCATCAGATCGGTATAGTCCTCCGGATCACCCAGGCCATAGATACAGGATACGCTGGCGACGATGATCACGTCGCGGCGTTCAAACAGCGCGGCCGTTGCCGAATGCCGGAGGTTGTCGATTTCATCGTTGATGGATGAATCCTTTTCAATGTATGTGTCCGTGGTCGGAACATAGGCTTCAGGCTGATAATAATCATAATAGCTGACGAAGTATTCCACCGCATTATCGGGGAAGAACTCCCGGAACTCGGAGCACAGCTGAGCTGCCAGTGTTTTATTGTGCGCGATCACCAGGGTGGGCTTTTGGACCTTTTCAATGACATTGGCGATGGTAAAAGTTTTTCCCGACCCGGTGACGCCCAGAAGCGTCTGATGCCGGTTTCCGCGGCGGATGGAATCGGCCAGTGAAGCGATGGCGTCTGGCTGGTCACCGGATGGACGATATTCTGATTTAATTCTGAATTCGGGCATAATGAACCTTCCTATCTCTGGGTTCGGAAAAATATGCCTGTATGCATATACTGGTGAATCTGATTTCCGAACCAGCCCCGGGGAACATATGTTCCATTATATAATAATGCGATCCTTTATGCAATGGGAAGCCTTGAAAAACAAAAAGACCATACATACCTCAGGCATGTACGGTCTGTTTCTTTTCAGGCAATTATTTCAGCAGCAGGGTTAAAATAACGGATGTCAGCAGGAAGGCAATTGCGCCCACGCTGGTATACTTGCTTAACATGGCATCAATGGTACGGCCCTTGTTCTTTCCGAAGAAGGTTTCGGCCCCTCCGGCAATGGCGCCGCTGATTCCGGCCGAACGCCCGGATTGCAGCAATACAACCGCTATTATGGCAATGGAAACGATGATATGCAGAATATTTACAACGATATTCATCCTAAAACCTCCGAATTACATACATAGCTTAATTCCAGCGTTTATTATTGTAGCATAAACCCTTTCGGAACACAAGCCCAATTTTTTTCATTTTTACCCGTCCAGCCACTCGACTTCCCAGAGCTTCCACCGGGCCTGGAGAATATCCGACTGCATCAAAATGTTCATCGATTTTTTGAACAAAACCTTCGCGACGCCGCTGTTGTCCAGCGTGAACCGCACCCTCGCCTTTTTGTCGTTTACCATGCCGTGGCTGATGAATTCGGTATTTTCAGAAAGTTCCTCATAATAAATACCTTCGGCTGTGAACCTGCCTTCATCCAGTTCCTTGATATTCTGCTGATAAAGTATCTCTCCCGAGGAGAAAACATGCTGCATGCTCTTCACCCAATCTTAATGTGATTATTTAGTGTAGTCCATTCAGAAACGAACGCTTTGAATAATTTTTTTCAAGCCTGTCTTCACAATATTTGTCGACAATTATGGAGAAATTCCTTAAGGCTTCCTCGGACAATTCGAAGCCAAATACCTCCCGGATTCCCGCACAAACCACATAAATCAGCGCTTTTGCGGTGCCTGGTTC
>JAEZBW010000505.1 GCA_023426765.1 Bacillota bacterium | reverse complement strand
GCCCCGGACACATCTCTGGCCGAGGAGGAAATGTCGTATACCCGCTGATTTATCACCGAAGCGATTTCGGTGACCTGTTTGCTGCCGGCAGAGGTTTGCTGGGACGCACAGGCAAGGTTGCGGATGGTGGCAGTCATTTCTTCCACCGCAGCAGCGACAATGTTCATATTGTCTCCGATCTCCGACATCGTCAGAAAGGCTTTGTCCATGCTTTCGGCAATATGACCGGTTGTGGTTCCCACGACATTGATTTCGGCGCTGGTCTCCTCGCTCATCGCTGCCATGTTCTCCGAGATATCCAGAAACATTTCGGAGGATTGATTCAGCTTCATCGTTGTGTCGGAAATCCTTCGCAGCGTGTTTTGGAACAGGTCTATGAACCGGTTCAGCTGGGTTTCCAGTTCTTTAAATTCCCCTTTTACGCCTAAGTTGATACGTTCGGCCAGATCATTCTGACCGGTGATATGCTTTAAAACAGCAACAATCCGGGCGGCGGGTTCCACATAGCGTTTGAAGTTTCTGGTGCTGGCCAGAAATACCAGCCCGGTTGCCACCAGCGTGTTCACAACGGTCAGGGTGATATGGTTTCCCGTGCCAAGCCTCATGATAAGCCCCAGGATGTAGGAGTATACGGCCGTCAGCGGCGCTACCACGGTGATCGTCTGCCTTAGATAGGACCATAATGAGATGGTTCCCTGTTTCTTACCGACTGTTTGCATGTTTTGTTCCTCTCCTTTAATTCGTTATTGCCTTCGCATCATCACCGGAAATCAATCAAAATTGCCTACTTGAACAATTTCTCGGGGTCAATGATCAGCAGCAGTTCCTTTTCCAGCTTTACGATGGACTTGATGTAATCCCCATTGATCCCGCTGACATTCGCCGGCGGTGGTTCCAGATCCCCGGCGGTGACATCCAGGACATCCCCGAAGCCGTCGATCAGAAAACCCACCTGGTTGGGATCATTGGGCGGCGCTTTCAAAATAATGCATGCCACCTTATACCCCCAGTCCTTTTCATCACAGTGCATGATTCGTGCAATATCAAACAGCGTGACAACCTGTCCCCGCATATTAAACAAGCCTATGATACAGGGTGCTGCATCGGGTACCGGCGTGTATTCCACCTGCCGGTTGATCTCTCTGACCAGGGTAACATCCACACCCAGAAGGTTTCCGCATAAATAGAAGGTCAGTATTTTTTCCATGCTCACACCCGCTTTCGCTTTTGAAGCGCTATCTCTACTTTTTCCAGCAGACTGCTTTTGTCAAGCTTGACCTCGTAAAAGTCAAACCCCGCATCCAGGCCGGCTTTCACCTGCTTGTCCGTGGTCAGCGAGGTAAGCGCGATCAAAGGCAGGCCGCCATGTTTTTTGTCCAGTCGGATTCTCTTTGCCAGCTCCAGCCCATCCATCAACGGCATGTTGATATCGGAAATGACCATATCCACGTCATTTTCCTTCAAAAGCTGCAGAGCTTCCCTTCCATTGTAAGCGGCAATAACCTTGTAACCGGCTGAAGTCAGGTAATCGGTTTCCATTTTCATAAAAAACGGCGTATCTTCCACCAGAAGGATCCTGCCCTGTCCTGTTTTCACCGGCGCTGTGGCATATTGCCCGGGATCTGCCTGCTCGAACAACTCGTATAGGTTCAGAAGCAGGATGATCCGATTATTGAAAACGAAAGACCCGAACAGACCTTTCGCCGTGATGGTTTCCTGATCCAGCCGGATAACGGTCTGAACGGTATCGATGATTTCAGTGACCAGAATGCCCATGGGCTTGCGGATAAGCTTCGGGATGATAACATAATACCGCTGCGGGGACTGCTGGATTTTCTGCAGCGGAAGAAAGTCCTCCGCGCGAAGGATCCGAAGAGAACTGCTCCGGTATTTGATGTATTCCTTGCTGCCGATTTTTTCAATCTGATCGGGCTGTATTTCTTCCACACGGGAAACGAGGGACAGATCCAGCCCCAGCAGCTCCGGCCCCGACGATCGGAACAGCAGCAGGTTCTGCTGTTCCCGCATGCTTTCCGCCAATTGCTCGAGATTGTCCTCGTTCTTACTTTCGGTTCCTTCGATAAAGCGCAGCTGCGCTTTTTGTACAATGCCCTCCGGGTCCAGAATCATGGCCGCCTTACCGTCTCCCATGATCGTAACGCCCGAATAACACCGGCTGTCCTTCATAAACCTCGGAAGGGTTTTTACCAGAATCTCTTCACTGCCATGGATCACGTCGATGGCCATGCCGAAACGCCGGGATCCTATCTTCAGAACCAGAATTCTTAAAATGTTCGTATAATTTCTTCTGCGGTTCGCCGGCTCCTGATCCTGAATTTCAACGCTGGCACGCCTTTGATCATACAGGGTTTTACGGCGTTCGTCCCTGCGTTCGCCGGTAACAGGATCCATATAAGTACGCTTCAGTCCCAAAACATCCGCCAGGTGTACGATAGGCAGCAGCCTGCCGCGAAGCCTTAATACTTCAGCATTGTGGATGTATTCTATTCGCTTTGACGGATCACCCGGCTTAATCCGCACAATTTCCTGCAGATTCACCTGCGGAAGGGCGAACTTTTGATCCTCCACCTGAACGATCAGGGAAGGAATGATCGCAAGGGTTAAGGGCAGCAGAAGCCTGAAGGTGGTGCCCTTACCGGCCTGGGTAAAGATTTCAACCGATCCGCCCAGCTTTTCAATATTCGTTTTCACCACATCCATGCCAACACCCCTGCCCGAAAGATCGGTGACCCGGTTGGAGGTGGAAAAACCCGGATGGAACAAAAACTGCAGGATCTGCTGTTCTCCGTAATCATCCTGGTCCACGGATTTCAACAGCCCTTTCTCCACGGCCTTTCGTTTCACCGAGTCAAGATCGACACCCTTGCCGTCGTCCATGACATCGATGTTCACATAGCCGCTTTCATGATAGGCCTTCAGGATGATCAGGCCTGTTGCCGGCTTACCGGCGGCCTGACGCTCCTTCGCAGGTTCCAGACCGTGATCGGCGGCATTTCGGACCAGATGTGTGAGGGGATCGCCCAGGGCTTCGATAATGGTTTTATCCAGTTCCACATCCACCCCTTCCAGCTGAAGGTCGATCTCCTTCCCAAGCTTTTTGGAAAGGTCGCGGATGATGCGCGGGAATCGGTTAAAGACGTTTGCCACCGGCTGCATTCGGGTCTGCATAATGGTTTCCTGCAAATCGGTGGTGATATGGTCAATATTCTGCAGAATCGGATCTATTCCCGGGATACTCTTGCGATGCAGCTCCATGGCCCGAAGCAGCTGATTCCTTCCCAGCACCATTTCACTGGCGAGGTTCAGAAGATGATTCAACAGCGTTACATGGACTCTCAGACTGTCTTCAATATGGATTGCAGTGTTCCTTTTCTCGGCGGCTTCATCGGAGACTGCAGCCGGGCTTTTGTTTTGTTCCGCAGGATCCGTGAATGTCTGTTCATAATCTGTTTTCATCCCATCGTCATCACCGGTCGCAACCTGCGTGATGGCTTCTTCAGAAATGCCTGCCGCCGCTGCCAGAAGATCTTTTTCCAAAACGGTGAGCACCATGCAAACCAGTGTGAATCGGTCCTCTTCGCCTGCCCCGGCATCGGAAGGGCGGATATCCACACTGCCTGAAACCAGTGTTCCTATGGACTCCAGCTGCTTTAAAAATGCAGCGGTGTTAAAAGGGGGCTCCTCACAGAGCCTGATGCGTAATGCAAACAGCTTTTTGCCCTGGTGAAGCCCGTCTGATATTAAACCGTGCATGGTTTCGTCCATGCTGTTGAACGTAAGCGGGTTACCGTTCTCTTTCGGGGATTCGGCCGCAAGGTTCCGTTCAGCTTTCTGATCTGCGGCCTGAATGGTTTTTAACTGCTGAAGAATTGCCGAAATATCGTAAGCCTCACTGTTCATCACGTCGGAGATCATGGTCTTCAGACAGTCATTGGCCGTCAGCAGAATATCGATATGGGCCGCCGTCAGCATCAGCTTTCCGCTTCTGCATTCTCCCAGAACATTTTCCATGCTGTGTGAAACCTGAACGATATGGCTCAGGTTGAAAAAACCGGCGGTTCCCTTAATGCTGTGCATGGCCCGGAAAAGATCATGAATGCTTTCGGAGTCCTGGTTTTCCGGATCCAGGTTCAAAAAGCCTGCTTCAATATTGGCGATATGACCGGAGGCTTCCTCCACAAAGGAAGAAATGAATTCCACATTCTCAAGCATGTCCGTCCTCCCCGCAGGGTTATTTTTCCGAGAATTCCGAAGCCGAAGCAACCAGTTCATGAATGCTCGAAGAGGTTTCGGAAATGCTGTCAAAAGCTTCTTTGGAGTTGATGGCAATAGACTTCATCTGCTCGGTGATCTGGTTCACCTTTTCGGCGGCCGTTACGACCGCGCCCGATATATCTCCCGCCACGGCAGACTGCTCTGCAATGGCGGCCGCGATGGTATTGGTAATCTTGGTGATTTCATCGATCACATCGGTGATGGTCCCCATGGACGATACGACATTTTTCATGTTCTCATGCATGGTGCGGATCTGCGATCCGATTTCCTCGGTGGATTCCGCAGTCTGCCGCGCCAATTCCTTCACTTCGCCTGCCACAACGGCAAAGCCCTTGCCTGCTTCGCCGGCACCGGCAGCTTCTATGGCCGCATTCAGTGCAAGCATGTTGGTTTGATCGGCAATGTCATCAATCACTTTAACGATCTTGCCGATTTGTTCGGACGAACGGTTAAGCTGCTCTATGATTCGGTTTGTGTCGGCTGCCTTGTTTTCGGCATCGGCGGTTATATTTTTGGATCGGCTGCAATTCTGGCTGATTTCATTCAGCGACAGGTTGATCTCCTTCACCGCCATGACAATGCTGTTGATGGAGCCCGAAACATCGCCCGTAAAGCCCGATATGTTTTTGCTTCTGTCAGCGATCTGGCCGATGGAGGAATTCAGCTGATCCATGCTCGAAGAAATGGAGAAGGAAGCCTGGGCCAATGTCCCCAGCAGCGCTTCCATCCTTTTTGTGTTTTTTAGCCGTTCCTCGCTTAAAAGGTTCACTTCCTCCAGCATCTGGGAGGCCTGCTGATTAGTCATCTCCAGCTCCTGGTTTTTTTGCTCGAAATGATCCTTCTCCAGTAAAACCTCCCGGCGGATGTAATCCATGCAGTTGTGAATATGGTTCAGGCTGTTGAAGATAGCCTTGGCCATGTCCCTGCAGTTATGGTAACCACAGGCCGAACAGTTCAGCTCCTGATCCTTTTTCTCAGTCTTGTGCAGCTGCCTGAATATTTCCTGATATTCGGCATTGGAAGGCTCTTTGATATCCTTGACCCTGCGGTAGCCATCATAATGGCGAACAAAATCCTCCGGCTTCAGCTGTTCGTCAAAGCTTTTATACAGCCAGTCAATTTTTTTCGTGAATCGTTTTCCACCCTTATCCTTCAGCTTTTCTTCCTTCATCTGGTTAAAGGCGAAATCAGCGTCGTCCACCGAAATGTTTTTTTCAGTCCCGGTACCGGAATTGCATCCTCTGGGGCAGTTCAGGATATCCACCAGCAGCGGAATTGGAGCATTTCGTTCCACTCTTTTCCCGTATTCGTCAAGATAATCGTAAGCATGCTCCTGACCTTCCACCTGACGGACCCAGGCACCCTTCGTTTTGGCTTCGACATTTTCCTTCAGCCCGCCGGGCCTAGAGAACAGAAAGCCCAGACTGCAGCCGATGTCATCAAAGGGCTGCCTTCCGTATGAAGAAAGATTCACCTTATTTTTAACCAGATATTCTTTTAATTTGCTGAAGGTAACATTGTATTGAATGGTTTGATGGGTGTTCGGATCATTGATCTCGGTGACTTTAGCGATGCAGGGGGACAGGAAGGCGAGTTCGCCGGTGATGTTGGCGTATTTGCGCATGTAAATGGCTGCGCACATCATGGGGCTGTGGATTGGGGCCAGATTATTTAACAGTTCGGGCCTGAACTTTTCAATATAGTTTACAATAGAAGGACATGGCTGGGCGATGACCGATGTCAGACCCTTTTCCCGGATAGCCTTCAAATAAGCCCAGGTGGTGATATCTGCACCGAAGGAGACATCGTAGATGACCTGTACGCCCCGGGACTTTAAATATCCCAGCAGGTTCTCATAATCATGGAAATTGGTTCGGATGGAAGGAGCCGCGATGACGGAGATCTTTTTACCCCTTTCCAATTCGTCGAAGAAGCGCTGGGTATCGTCATAATAATCCCGGGCACCATGATCGCATACCTCGATGCACTTGCCGCAGGCAATGCATTTTTCCGGATCAATGCGTACTTTGTTTCCGCCTTCGGCGATATAAGCGATGTTGGCATTGAAGATTTTGCAGTTCCGGATACATTTGTTGCAGCCTACGCAATTCTCTTCCCGGATAAATATGATCTCTTTCATGATAATCCTCCCCGCAGTTATGATGAACTCCAACATTCAGGGCTCTGCCCGCTACAAGGGCTGAAACAGGCATCATGCAAACTTTCTTATCGTCATAATATATACCCATCAGCAATTATGGGAAACATGAATCTAAAAAAATGGAAAGAATTAACGGACACACACCCGAAGCGCATGTCCGCATTCATAAAAGAGGTTTAGCAGAGGCTTATTTTACCGGAATGGGTGCTAACCTCGACCTCACCCTCTCATTCGTCGTGGAATTACGGAATGTCAACAATGACATCTATGCCTTCTGCTTAGATATTTATGAAGACTTATCTTCTACTTATGGTCGCTTTGCCGGATTTCAGCCCGCTTGATTTTACCGCCGACGGTTTTGGGAAGCTCAGCTACAAATTCAATAATTCTTGGGTACTTGTAGGGAGCGGTTACCTTTTTGACATGCTCCTGCAATTCCTTCACAAGGGCATCACTGCCCGACCAGCCCTTTTTCAGTACGACGGTGGCCTTGACGATTTGTCCTCTGATTTTGTCGGGAACCGCAGTAACCGCGCACTCCAATACCGAGGGATGTTCAATCAGAGCGCTCTCCACTTCAAACGGGCCAATTCTGTAGCCCGAGCATTTGATGACATCGTCGGATCGGCCGACAAACCAGAAGTAACCGTCTTCATCACGCCAGGCCACATCTCCTGTGTTATAGGTCCCATTCTTCCATACCCGCAGGGTGGCTTCATCATCCCTGTAGTAGCATTTGAACAGTCCGGGGGGCAGGCCCTTTTCCAGATTTTTAATCACAATGCTGCCCTCGGTGCCTACAGGGCAGGGGCGGCCGTCCTCGTCCACAATATCGATATCATACAAGGGGGATGGTTTGCCCATGGAACCGGGTTTTGGCGTGAGCCATTCAAAGTTGGCACACAGCACGGTCGATTCACTTTGGCCAAAGCCCTCGATAATCTCCAAACCAGTGGCTTTCTTAAACTGGCTGAATACCTCGGGGTTCAAAGGTTCTCCGGCTGTACAGGCTTTTTTCACCGAGGTCAGGTCGTACGACGACAGGCCCTCCTGCAGCAGGAACCGGTAAATGGTCGGCGGTGCGCAGAAAGAAGTGATTCTGTATTTCTCCATCATTTTCAGCAGCCTGTCGGGTACGAATTTATCCATATCATATACAAACAGGGCAACACCACAAATCCATTGACCATATATTTTGCCCCAGCCGCACTTTGCCCAGCCGGAATCCGATACGGTCAGATGCAGCCCGTTCTCGCCCAGCTGCTGCCAATAATGAGCAGTAACGATATGTCCCAGCGGATGAAAGAAGTCATGCAAAACTATTTTCGGCATGCCTGTGGTGCCGGAGGTAAAGTACATCAGCATATTGTCATATCCTCCGGCTGCATCAGCGCCCTGCGGACGCTCCCAATCTTCAGAGGCTGCTTCCAGCTCGACATCAAAATCGAGCCAGCCTTCACGGCTTCCTCCCACCAAAGCTTTGCAGACAACCGTTGGAGAGTCTTCCATGGATTGCTCCACAAAGGTTTCGATTTCCGGATCGGTTACCGTGACGATCATTTTGACCGAAGCGGCATTGTTTCGATAGACGATGTCTTTTTTTGTCAACTGGGCCGTCGCGGGAATGGATATGGCCCCAAGCTTCTCCAGTGCCAGTGTTAAAACCCAGTAATGCCAGCGCCTTTTCAGGATCAGCATGACCACATCACCCTTGCCCATGCCGCACTTTTTAAAGACATTTGCGGCCTTGTCGCTCAGCCGTTTAAAGTCCAGGAAGGAAAACGTTTTCTCATCGCCCGCATCGTTGCACCAGATCATGGCGGTCTTGTCGGGCGCTTCACAGGCCCAGGCATCGACCACATCATAAGCAAAATTAAAGTTTTCAGGCAGGTTCACCTTGTAATTGGTTTTAAAATCCTCATAGGAATCAAAATTTATTCGGGGAAGAAATTTCTCAAGCATAAGCATCTCCTTGCGTATTCAGGTTTGCGGCGGGCTTGTCCGGATGGTTCCCGAACAGAACCCATCTGCAGCGGTACCGGCCGAAAGGCGGTCAGATTAAAGCGTATCGTGCAGGATCACGGTTAAAAACTTACCGGGTGCATCATCCACAGCGGTCTGTCCATGGGGAATGGTGGGATCAAAATAGATGGAATCGCCTGGTTCCATGATGATTTCGGTACCGCCCAGAATGATTTTAATACGGCCCTGCAGAACATAATTGAACTCCTGGCCGGGATGGGTCACCAGCGACATTTTCTTGTTTTCTTCCGGTTCAATGGTGACCAGAAGAGGTTCTATTCTTTTGTTTGCGAAATTGAAGGCGAGGTTCTGGAACTGGTAGCCCTTGAACCTCTCAATATAAGGCGCTTCGCCATTTTTTACATAACAATAGTTATGCAGGTGGGGGGAAGTGCCTGTCAGCAGCTCGGTCAGCTCCACACCCAAAATACCGGCAATTTGATACAGCGTACTGATGGGGATGCCGGTTTGGGCATTTTCATATTCCATATAGGTATCCAGGGATATGTTCAGCTTTTGTGCCAATGTGCTGCAGGATATGTCCGATATCTCCCGGAGTTCGCGTATTCTGTCCGCAATCCGGACATTGCTTTCCAACATGATGCATCCTCCTGTTCATGATTATTTGAAGGGTGAAAGAGATGAAAAAAGCACCCGACATTCATACTACCATAAAAACAGCCGTTATAGGAAGAGTTTAGGTATTCCACTGTATAAACTTTTCCAAAAAAATTTTTGATGGTCCCGGTTAAATCTGGGTAATAATTGATAAAGTTCATAAACAAGTTCTTTCATTCCGCCGAGTTTGATAAAGAGGCTGGGAGAAGCTGATGTTGATGGAGAGAAACAAAAAGGGCATAACGATGCAAAACACAATGCTGATCGTTTTTGTCACGCTGATCGTGGTGACAGTATCGCTGATCTGCTTTTTGGTTTTTTCAAGCTGGCTGTCTTCAACCAGAAATACCACCTGGGAAATCGCAAAAGAAACCAATACGCAGGTTCTCGGGCAAATTGAAAGCTTTATTCTCAACGATATTGAGCAAAGCTTCCGCCATACTGTTATAACGGCCACAATATTGTTAATTCTCTCCATACTCTTGTGTTTTATGATCATTCGAACGCTGATGAAACCAGTAGGAGTTCTGATTGCTGCCGCCCAAAAAATAGCCGGAGGCGATCTTTCTCAGCGGGTACCCATCATCAGAAATGACGAAATGGGCAGAATTTCAGATTCTTTTAACCGTATGGCGGACACCGTTTCAAACCTGATCAAC
>JAEZBW010000478.1 GCA_023426765.1 Bacillota bacterium | reverse complement strand
CGGTAGAACCACTCAGATTGATCATATTGTTATTAGTACAACAGGTATCTTTGTTATCGAAACAAAAAATTATTCAGGATGGATTTTTGGTGATGAAAAGTCTGAATATTGGACACAAAAGATATATCGCAGTACAAAGAAATTTAAGAATCCTTTGCATCAGAATTATGGACATATTAAGGCACTTCAGGATGTACTACAAGATGAGAAAACATTGCAATATCATTCCATTGTTGTTTTCACCGGTTCGGCTGAATTTAAAAAAATGAACTCACCAAACGTAGTGAAGCTAAATCAACTTGTACCGTATATACTATCACATCAAACGGAAGTGATTTCTTCAGAAACTAAAGAGAGAATTTCGAATAAAATAAATGCTTTTAATAAAGCAAAAAGGAATGATATCAAGAAACATATTAGTGAAATAAAAGATAAGGTTGCAAACAACGGCACGATATGTCCTAAGTGTGGACAATATCTTGTTGAACGCAAAGGGAGATATGGTATCTTCCTGGGGTGTTCCGGGTTTCCAAAATGCAGGTACATTTATAAAGGAGACAAGGTGCAATAGAAAACAAGGCAAGCATAATGCTGGAACAAATATTTAACTTTTCACAATCTACCGATTAACTTGGAAGGTATCGCTGTTCTCTTCCCTACTTGACTTAATGAATCACAGCACATAACATTAAAGCATGAATATCGATGTGATGGACAGGAGTATACAGACGGATACCTACATATCACTCAATCCGTTATAAAAAACCATGAAATTAAACTTTGCAATATGTGACGACAACATCACAGAAATCGAATACATCAGTAAGATTGTCGGCAAGTGGGCCAGGGCTAACGGCAACACTGCGGCAATATCAACCTTTGAAAGCGCAGAAAGCTTTCTTTTTCATTATGCCGACGATAAGTCTTTCGATATCCTCCTACTGGATATCCAGATGAAAAACATGAACGGCGTTGAACTGGCAAAACAGATTCGGCTGGAAAATGATGCGGTGCAGATTATCTTCATTACCGGATTTCCGGATTTTATGGCGGAGGGCTACGAGGTATCTGCGCTGCATTATCTGATGAAGCCTGTGAGTGAGCAAAAACTGTTTGAAGTTCTGGATAAGGCCTGCAAAAGGCTGGGCAAGAGTGAAAGAACCATCCTTCTTAAGGTGGAAGGGGAAAGCGTTTGTGTTCCCGTGGGCAGCATTGTGTATATAGAGAGCTTTGCACACACGGTTGAAATTACAACCAACAAAGAGAAAATAAAAGCCGGTCTGTCCATATCGGATCTTGAAGCTGAGCTTGGTGAAGGCTTCATCCGCTGCCATCGTTCATACATTGTCGGGTTGAGGTACATTAAGCGAATCAGGCAAAGCGAGGTCATCCTCGATAATGACATCTCCATACCCCTGTCCCGCCGGTTATACAACAAAGTGAACCAAGCATTTATCCGGTTTTTCAAGGAGGCTGACTGATGAAGTACCTGGTCTATCCCGCAATAATTCTGGGCTGCGCGGTATTTGCCCTTGTTGTTTTTCTGCTTGTTCGTGTATTGCTCCAAAAGCTTGTAGATAAGCGGATTTCCACATATCAAAACGATCTTGTCACCAGGCATTACGATGAAATTGAGAACATTTACAGGCAAATGCGGGGATGGAGGCATGATTATCACAATCATATCCAAACCATGAAAGCCTATATTTCACTAAACCAGATCGCTGAAATGAAAAATTATCTGGACAAGCTTGATACAGATTTAACAAGCGTTGATACCGTGCTGAAAACCGGTAATATCATGGTTGATGCCATTTTAAACAGCAAAATATCTCTTGCCATGTCTAGGAACATCTGCATTAATGCTAAAGCGATTGTACCAGAACATCTTGAAGTGTCTGAAATTGATCTGTGTGTCATTATCGGTAACCTGCTGGATAATGCCATGGAAGCCTGCCTGAAACAGCCAAATGAATCCGAGCGGTTCATCCGCGTTTACATCGGCAAATTTAAAGAGCAGCTTTATATTTCTGTTTCAAACTCCATGGCCGGTGAGGTCAGGAAAAGCGGCAAGACCTATCTCTCGTCAAAGGATTCCGCCACCCATGGGTTCGGGCTGATGCGTGTGGACAGGATTACCGAAAAGTACGGTGGCTTTGTGAACCGCCAGCATGAAGAAGGCGTGTTTGCCACCGAGATCATGCTGCCACTGTAAACCATTCGTGCAGCATTTACTACCGTTCGTGCAAAAATACATCCTGTGTAAAAGACTGTGGTAGATTAGAATTGAGGTGAGAACGGTGAAGGTAAATGAAAAGCTGAAATATTCCTTCTGGAGCAATATAAAATTCATGATGGGAAGGATGTGGCAATGGGACAGGAAATCAACAATCCTTTCCTTTTTGCGCGCGCCGTTTCTGGTGGTTATCCCCCTGCTGGGATTACTCCTGTCCAGGACGGTTGTATCTTTTGTGGGCAGCGGCATCGATATGCGCGATATCACAAAAACAATCCTGTTGCTGTGTGCTGCAACAGCGGTATGTATGGTCATTCTGAATTATCTGAGCGGGAAGAACAGGCGCGTCGAGTTTATCAATTCATTCAAGTATCAGGGGATTATCTTTAATGCATTGATGACCCATGATTATGAGTATAATGAAAGCCCGAAAGGGTTGACAGATGTCGCGAAGGCATTGATGAACTGCGGAAGCGATCAATCCGGTGCGCGTAAAGCTATAGAAACGCTTTCTTCGTTCGCTGGGAATGTAATCGGGCTTGTGTCGTACGCCGCAATCATCTATACGCTGCATCCACTGATTCTGGTGACGATCTGCGTGACCACCTTTTCCAGCTACTTCATCGCAAAGAGGACTACGGCATGGAACCACAAAAATAAAGATCATTGGATTCCCATCGATCGCAAAAGAGAATATCTTGAAAATATCTCCAAGGACCTGGCGCCTGCAAAGGATATCAGGCTGTATAACATGTCGGGCTGGTTTAAATTGCTCTTTGCCGATGTGCATAATCAGCGTAAGCTATGGCAGAAAAGGGAAGAAAAATATGGCCTTGGCATCGATGCTCTTTGCCTGCTTCTGTCGCTTTTAAGGGACGGTATCGCCTTTGGCCTGCTGGTATATTTAATGTACCAAAGAAATATGCCTGTTGCCGATTATGTGCTGTACTTCGGAATCATCGGAGGCTTCAATTCATGGTTTGACGGCATGGTGAACAATTTATACTGGTTTGATCGCATGAATACCGGCTTTAATGAAATGCGTGAATACCTGGACCACAAGAACGAAAGCAATACCGGCCCAGGCGTCCCTGTGCCGGCCGATTCCTTTTCCATCGAGTTTCAAAATGTCAGTTATAGTTTTTCCGGTACCAACAGGGAGATCATTTCAGACCTGAACCTGAAGATCCGCAAAGGAGAAAAGATCGCGGTCGTCGGGCCAAATGGAGCGGGTAAAACAACCATTGCAAAGCTGATCTGTGGATTATACCGTCCTACGAAAGGTGTTATCCTGGCAGAGAGAAAACCCATTGATGCGTATAATATCAATGAGTATCATTCGCTGTTCTCGGCTGTTTTTCAGGACATCACCATCCTGCCCGCGACGATTGAGGAGAATATTGCTGCTTCTCCAAATGATATCGATGAACTTCGCTTAAACAATGCACTGAAGCTGTCCGGCTTCGATGCAAAGGTGAATGGCCTTCCCAAAGGCAAAAACACACATCTGGTGAGGGGCATCTATCCGGATGCCGTCGACCTGTCGGGAGGGGAAATTCAAAGGCTGGCCCTGGCACGCGCTCTCTATAAAAACGGCAGGTTTTTGATCCTGGATGAGCCTACTGCTGCATTGGATCCGATTGCAGAAAGCCAGATTTATCAACAATATAACGAGATGGTCAAGGTGAAAACCTCACTGTTTATCTCTCACCGATTGGCCAGCACACGCTTTTGCGACCGGATTCTGTTCATTGAAAATGGCTGCATCGTTGAAGATGGGAGCCATGATGAACTGATGGAAAAGAAGGGTAAGTATTACGAGCTTTATCAGATCCAAAGCCATTATTACAAAGAGGAGGCTGAAGCTGTATGAAAAAGAGTCTCCAGGTTATTTTAAGAGGATATAAAGTTTTACATGGCCTTATCCCGGGCTTTTTACCGGTGACAGCGATACGAGCGGTCTTCGGTGCTTTGCTGCCGCTGATAAACATTGTTATGTCGGCGATCATCATTAACGCTTTAACAGAAAAAAGAACTGTTGAATACGTTTTGTTCCTGTCGGTGCTTACGGCTGTGCTGAATTTTGTCGCCCAGATGATCATGCGCATCTTAGGCAGGATTTCATCCTATCTGTCGGTGAGAATCTGGAATATTCATGAAAACCCTTTGAACGAAAAACAGCAGCAGATGGACTTTGAACATATTGAAAATACCGAAACCAGGCTTTTACGCCAAAAACTCCACACCTACCGCAATACAAACGGAAATGGTATTTTACCGCTGTACTGGTTGTTTGAAAGCCTGATCACAAACTTTTTAACGGTTGCATTCTCCATAGGGTTGTTTGTATCGGTTTTTTTCACCGGAAGCAGAG
>JAEZBW010000476.1 GCA_023426765.1 Bacillota bacterium | reverse complement strand
ATGGTCACCGGCGAGGCGGTGAGGTCGATGTTGTTGAGGGTGGCCGTGGTCCCGGCGGCGGACACGGCGATGCCCACCCCGCCCGGGATCAGCGCGGCCAGGGCGTCGCCGGTGATGTTGCCGGCCGCGCCGGCCTGGGCCAGGGCAGTCAGCCGGGCCTGGACCAGGGGATTGGTGGTGTAGGGATCGACGCCGAACTGTTTGGCGTACTGCCGGGCCAGGGCCGGCACGCCGAGCAGCTTGGCCCCGGCCGAACCGCCGCCCGAGGAGATGTCCTGGCTCATGCTGGAAAACATCCGGCCCACGCCCGTCAGCGCGCCATTGAGGGTTCCCAGAGGATTTTGGATGAGGTCCACCGCGCCCTGCACGGTCTGCTGGCCTTTTTGCACGATGCCGCCGCCGAATTCCTGCAAGGCGCTCACTTGCGCCATCTTGGCCAGAGCGGCGGTTTCGGCGATGCGCACGGCGAGCTGAGCCGTGGAGGCGGCCCGCACATCGCCGAACTGGGTGTGCAGGGTATAGATGTAGAGATAGCCGTCGGTGGCGACGACCGGATCAACAACGTAATTGGGGCCGGACAACATGGCCGGCGGCAAGATGGCGCTGGCCGGAGGAGCCGACGGCGTTTCATAGCCGGCGGCCGAGGCCACGGCGTGCGGCCAGGCCAAGCCAAGGACGGCGGCCAGGACGAAAAGACGGACAAGGCAACGGTTCATGAACGGTCTCCGGTTGGTGTGAAACAGTCTGCCCGACAGGCCATCACAAGCGCGGCCCGGCTTTCGCCAAAAGCCACGCGCCCGCCCCGGTGCAAGCGGCGACATCGGCCAAATGCGTTCGGCCGATTATACTGTTCCATACCAAAAAACGAAGTCCAGTGTCTCATGTAAAAACGAAACGATTGATTCGAACGCGAAATATGTGGGACAGTGAAACGTTTGGTGACGGATGCAGCCGCGCGGCGCGAGGCGGGTTCGCGGCAGTGGGACGCCTTGACCGCGAACGCCGCGTGGTTCAACGCTGGCGTTTGCCGGCGGTCACCGATGGCGTTTCGCCGTACCGCTTCCGGTAGAGACGGGCGAAAAGCCCCTGAGAGGCAAAGCCGCAGGCCAGGGCCACGGACAACACCGTCTTGCCCGGATCGGCCTGGCGCAGCATGTCCCTGGCCCGGGCCAGACGGCATTCCCGCAAGAAGGCCGAGGGCGAATAGCCTCGGTGCTTGTGGAAGGCGAGCTGGATGGAACGCACGCCAAGGCCGGTCAAGTCGGCCAGATCGGTCAGACGCAGGGGCTTGTCGGCGTTGGCCTCGATGTAGGCCTCGGACAGGGTGACGACCTTGGGCGCGGCCGGCGGCGCGGTCGTCTCCAGGAGATGCCGGGCGTTGTGGTCGAGGCAGGAGAGCAGCCCGGCCAGGAGAAGCTGATCGTACTGGGTCGTCAGCATCGGCGCTTGGGGCAGGCTCGTGTCCTGTTCGAACTGGCTGACGACATGCTCGATGATGGCCAACAGGCGTTGGGAGAGCGGGGTCGCCAGGTCGACCCGGGGGGCGAAGGCCAAGGGACGGGGCAGCGGTTTTCCGATGATCTTTTCCAGCATCGACTCTATGGGAAACCGGCCAAAACGAAGCGTCATGCTGTTGTAGAAATCATCGATGGCAATGGTCGAGGGGCGGTCGAAATCCAGGACAGTGCCGACGACCCCCGGCAGACAACGGACGTGCATGTTTTGCGCGCGAAACGAAAGCCCGCCGTCATAGAGAAAGATGAAGACGAAGCTGGCGTGGTCTTCCTCGGCCGCGATGGTGTAGGACGAAGTCGCCGTGGCGGCATTGAGGGAAGCGCCGCCGAGGTCGAGATAATTATAAACCAGCTTGAACCGCTTTTTATCGGGCACGTCGACAGAGCCGCTATGAAAATTCTCGGCCAGCGTCTCTTCAATATCCACAGCCGCTTGCGTATCAAGAGCCGCATAGCCGGCCAGACGGGGCGGGCGAAAGCTCGTCATGCGGATCAGCTCCCTGCCGTGAGCAATGGCGGCTTCGAAAAGCCTGAAAACGGCCGCTGCGCAACAACCGCAAACCCGTCGAAGGCCTTGGGACATTCCCCATCCCTTGGCCCGGGCTCGCTCGGACAGTCGCTCCCGGCAAACAACTACGCGCTATTGCAAGGTCAATGCAAGGGCACCGGCCTCTTGGTCATCCATTGCCGTAAGCCCCAGGATCTCCAGGGCCGTCTTCACCGCGTCAGCGTCAATGCCCAAGGCGCGAACGCCATTGGCCGTGACCTTGCAGCACTGACCGGCTTTCATCGTTGTTATCAGCTTGTCAAACTCCGAAAAGGCCGTTTCCAAGTCCGCGACATCGCCCTGGCCGTCGTACACATAGCCGGCCTCGACGGCATGAAAAATCATGGGATTGTCGCGCATTGCTACCGAGCAACAACCTTGACCGCCGCCCTCGAACAGCAGCATGGGATAGTTATTCTCCAAATGCCTGATCAGCCGATAGTCCTTCATCAAAACGTCTGCATCTTCATGGCAAAGCACCACGAATCCAGGGGAGGAAAAGTAATCAATCGTCTCTTCCGTGCAGTAGCTTTCTATGGTTTCGCGAATTCTGATTTCACGAACGGACGGCAGTTTTCGCAACAGCGGCATGGCCGGAATGCTTTTCAATTTTTCGTGTTTCGGCGTAATGAAATACTTCTCCATCATTTCTTTTGGAGGCGCGTAGCGTCTCTTGAGAAGAACGTGAAACTTGTCCGGAGAAACATACGCGTCAAGCGCCGTGTCGGCCAGATAGTGGCCGACCGCTTCCGTCAAGAGGTTCTCGTTCATGTACCCGCCCATCGGCCTCGCCCCGGTCTCCACAAGGACAGGGCCGTTTGCATCCCAGAAAAGCTCCGAATGCGAAGGGCCATACTCGAATCCAAGCGCCGTCAGCACCTGGTAAATATAGGCGACCATTTCCCGGCAGCGGTCATCCGGCGTCCTGATGAGCTTTATCGAATCGTAAC
>JAEZBW010000442.1 GCA_023426765.1 Bacillota bacterium | reverse complement strand
ACTTTCGTAGTGTTGTCATGGGTGTTGGCGACGGATAGGCGATATCCAAGGGGAAAATCCTCTTTCAAAATCACGACATAGTCTGATTTTCTCAAAGTAGGTAGGTATTTCCGCCGGATAACGTCTGTTTTATCTGTTGAGCGTTGTGGAGGGTCGCTCCTATAGTCATGACGTGGTGCGCCGCACCATCCTCGTTCGCAGGATGGCTGCCGGTCATGAAACGAATGCACCCGATTCGGCGCTAAAGATTCGGCGCCAAATGTTGGGGGGGGGGGATGCCGAGCATTTCTGATGAGTCGATCCCGCCGAAGCTGATCGAGGATGCCCTGGAGCGGGTTCTGGCCAGTCGCGGGTTCCGCGGCTCCACGAGGAAACGCCGGTTTCTGAAGTTCGTCGTCGAGGAGACGCAGGCCGGCCACGCCGATCGGATCAAAGCCTTCACCATCGCTATGGACGTGTTCGACCGCGACGCAAACTTCGATCCGATGCTCGATCCGGTGGTGCGGATCCAGGCCGGGCGGATCCGGCGGTGTCTGGAGCAGTATTACCTGACCGAGGGCGCCTCGGATCCCGTCGAGATCACCATCCCGAAGGGCGGCTACGTTCCGCATTTCATCGTGAAGCACGGTGGCGAACCGCTTGCGGACTCCGCGGCGTTCGCGGATCCGGAGCCGGCCGTCGTCGTCGCAAGCAGCGATTCCACCCGGGCGGCTGCCGCCCGCATCGGCATGCCCGGCAACGCGCCGAAGCCGTCGTGGCGTGCGGGGGCGGTGGCGGCGGTTGAGCGCCACAGGGTCGTCGCCAGCGGAATTGTGGCCGCGCTCGTGGTTTCGCTGCTCGCGGTCGTGTGGGTCTTCGCTTCTGCGTCACATCCGGTCAAAGGGGAAAAGCTCGCGACCACCGTGCGCGGACCGGCGCTCATGGTGCTGCCCTTTACCAACGGCACCGGGAGCCCTGCGCAGGACCTTTTCGCCGAGGGATTCACGGAGGACCTTATCGGGGCGCTGATCCGGTTCAGGAACGTGTTCGTCTTCGGAGCGCGCACGACGTTCCGCTATGGTTCCGAAGCGGAGCTGCGCAAGGCTGGCGTCGACACGAACATCGATTATGTCCTGAAGGGCAGCGTCAACCAGACCGGCGATCAGATACAAATCAACGTCACGCTGATCGACGCCAACGATCAGCGGTATGTCTGGTCGAACGGATACCGCGGCACCTTCACCTCCTCCAACATGATTGATGTCCGCCAGGACATCGCGGTCCAGGTCGCCCGCACCCTGGTGCAGTCGAACGGCGTGATCGACAAGGAGGAAATGCGGGCCACGGCAACGCTGTCCCCCTCGGCGCTGTCCTCCTACGAATGCATGCTGCGGACGCGCCGGTACTGGCGGCAGCAGAATCCGGAGCTTCACAGCCAGGTCAGGACCTGTCTGGAGCGTGCCGTCAAGACCGATCCGCTTTACGCGGACGCCTGGGCGGCGCTGGCCATCACGTACCTCGACGAAGCCCGGCTGGGCTTCAACCCGACCAAGAGCCGCCTCGATCCGGTCGCCTCCGGCCTTCAGCTGGCGGAGCACGCCGCGTACCTGGCGCCCGACAATCCTCTCCCGCACAAGGCTCTCGGTCTTGCGTTCTGGCTGGGCCGCAGGCCCGACCGCAGCATCGATTCTTATGAGAAGGCGCTCGCGCTCAACCCGAACGACAGCGACATCCTCGCCGATCTCGGGCGGAGCTACAGCCTGATCGGCGAGTGGGACAAGGGCATTCCATTGCTCAGGGAGGCGTTTGCGCGCAATCCGGCCCAACCCGACTGGTACCGTATCACCATAGCCTTATACCACTACGTACACGGCCGATACGACGAGGCGCTCGCCGAAGCCCGGCGGATCGACCAGCCGAACATGGTCTTCTCGCACGTGGTCCTGGCGATGATCCACGGCCAGACCGGCCACCGGGCCGACGCGGCCTACGAGGTCGGCGAGATCCTGCGCCTTGAACCGGAGTTCGGCGCCAAGGCCGTCTCCGAATTCGAGCGGCGGAACATCAACCCGGCCACCATCGCCCTGATTGTCGACGGTTTGCAGAAGGCCGGTCTCGCCCCCACTCCGCAATGGGCGTCGAGTGACGAGCGCTGAGCGCTGTGTCCAGGGAGCCATCCGCTGCCGCCGGGAGGTCCGGCAACGTTACTGTAGCATGGCGCCGTCCTGGAAAATGCTACTTTTGCGGCGTTTACGCACTGGGGCTCAATGGTTTGCGGAAAGACCTTCCACTTGAAGGATACGGCCATGAAACTCTCGACTCATTGCTTTGGTGCTCTGATCGGAGTTCTGACCATCGCCGGCCTGGCGGGGTGCACCTCTCCGGAGATGACGCAACGGCCCGCGGACATGGCGTCGGTTTCGGCCGTGCGCCAGGATCCCGACCGGCCGGGGGCCTGGCTGTACAAGGCCCAGAACGTCGACTTCAGACCCTACACGCGCTTCATCGTCGAACCGGCCACGATCTACCGCGGTCCCGAAGCAAGCTTCGCCGGCCTGTCGGACGCGCAGCTCAGCGAACTCGCGGCCATGCTGACCGCCGAATCGCGCCGTGCGCTTGGGGACAGCTACACCGTGACCACGCGTCCCGCCCCCGGCACCCTGCGCATCGTCCAGAAGATCGTCAGCGTCGAGGAAGGGTCCTCCGGGACCTCCGGATCGCGCATCCTGCCGATCGGTGCCGTCTCCAACGCCGTCCAGGGGGCTCCCGGCGGCAGCGGCGGGTTCACCGGTTCGCTGGTGGTCGCCACCGAGGTGTACGACGCCCAGACCTCCAAGCTGCTCGCCGCAGCCGTGCGCCGCTACACACCGCCGGTCTTCGACGTCGAAGCGACGATGTCCAGCATGGACACCGCCCGCACCGGCGTCCGTCAGGCGGCGGCCGATCTGCGGACCGCGGTGGATGTCGCCCAGGGCAAGCGGCTTCCCGCGTACCGGATGCCCACCGAGCACTGATAACTCCTGACG
>JAEZBW010000418.1 GCA_023426765.1 Bacillota bacterium | reverse complement strand
GGCATACGTTCACCGAAGCGCGACCCAAAAAGGATGAGGAAACGGCGGAGTGACGAATAACTTTTTATTAAAGTCAATGATTAGAAAAAATGCCTGATTGGTAGTAACCTGCCATCAGGCATTTTTTTCATTACAGCAACGGCACATTCGGTATAAACAACAAAAGCTTTAATCAAATGCCCTAAGCCTCCTGCCTTTATAGACGGAACAAACCGATTTCTGCTTCAGTGGAGGGTACAACCCCCAAGGAAGAATAGATTAGGCAGGGTAGGAAAAATAGGATGAGATGGTTGAAGAGGTAACCTGCCAAAGTGTATTTTATTCACTAATAACATTGGTAGATTCAGGTTCATTGCCATCAGCGCGAAATAGATTACAGGTTAAACCAAGGAAGGCAAAAAAGAAGGATGTCGTACAATACATGGACAATCCCACCATGGAAGATGCCAGGTAGGTAATAACAGCAGCATAAAGCCCCATGATTTCAGGGCTCAGCTTTTTCAGTTTTTTTAACAGGGGAAAGAAGTAACAGAATAGAGCGCAGCAATAAAACAGGGCTGCAGGAATCCCCAGGCTTGCAGACAACTGCAGAATTTCATTATGAGGCCGGTCATGATTCAGGTTGTCAAGCTGATAACGGCTGCTTAAATTATCAGGGCCATAACCGAATACCGGTTTTTCCAGGGTATATTTAATGCCAAGCGTCCAGAGAATCCAGCGGTTTGAACCGGCCTGAGGCGCTTGATCATTGTTTTCAAGGATATTCACAATATCTTTGCCTAACTGCGTCGTTTCACGGGTCAGATACTTGGTTTTCAGATTCAATCCGAGGGACAGGGCAATAAAAACAAGAACAAGAATAACAGTACAAAGCTTTGCTTTTTTCACATGGATAAAAGAGAGCGTCAAAAGAAAAATCAGGCCGAGGACAACGGCAACATAAGGACCGAAGGATTTGTTTTTAATTAATGTGGTAATGAGTATGGCATAGATAAGGCACCAGAAAAGCGCTGCTTTATTCATTTTGGCTTCTCTGATCACCAGGGCTGCAGCTAATGATGCAGCGAGACAGAGATAATAACCATAGTGATTGATATTTTGGAATATGGCGGCATAAGGCTCCATGGATAACAAGAGGTTCAGTTCAGGATGATTGATCAGCATGAGTATCGAAAGAACTGCTGCCGTAAGAACGAATATCCTCATGATACTCAGGCGTAACTTTTTATCCAGGATCATATAACCGCAGCAAAATATACCCGTATAAGCAAAATAAGTGAGAAGCCCCTCGCATCTATAATTGCTGCCATACAGTGAGAGTGTGTGATTGCTGGAAAACATAAAGGAAAAGACACTCCACACAAGCATCAGAAACAGAAACACCGGAACAGGATGCCGTTTCAGTGCTTTCGTCAGCCATCTTTTCTGGTGATGCTCTGCCAGGTATTTCAACAGAAACAAAAAGGTCAGAAGAAGCCCTGAATACCCGATGATTTTAATGAACTGGACCCAATAAGTCCCCAATGTTCTTTGATTGTCGTTTAAATAAAAACTATCATGATAATCTAAAAAGATGCTTCGAAGAAGGATATACAGCGGTGAAGCAGCGAGAGCAGACAGCAGCCAGAAAGCAATTCTGACGATCGATGAGGCAGGGATAGTTTCAAAGAAATCCCTGACGGTCTTGATAGATCTGAGCTTATTCTTAAACAATTCTATTTCTTCCTGGATTGTTAGCTTCACGATGTACCTCATATCAGAGACTTGCTTACATGTTTAACCCCGCATGCAGCAGATGAACTGCCCCAATTTATGGTTTAACAGAGGGCAGGTTATGGGGCAGGGGATGAAGAAAGCTCCATTTCCATAAGGGAGAGCTATTCCTCCGGGATATAATCTTCAACCAGGGCCATGGTTCTGCTGTAGGAAGCCCGCAGATAATCGGCCAGCTTTGGTTCCAAACTCGTAAAAACGCTGTCTTCAACAGAGGGGATGGGACGAATGGTATACTTGTTGATATCGCCTTCCTTGTATCGATGAACCCATGTTGGAATATGTTTCACCGAAACGAGGGAGGATTTTCCCGTTCCCAAATCTTTTTGCAGCGTCAGGTTGATCATCATGCCGTCTTCGGTGAATTCATTGATATTTGCGTTGTCAATGGTTCCTTTAATCTGGTTGGAAAGGAAATTTCCCATGGCATAAATGACATATTTCGTTTCACCATTCACTTCCATAACCTCTGAAGCTTCAACCACATGCGGATGGGAACCCAGAATGATGTCGGCTCCCCATTCAAATAAATCCCGGGCAAGATCCCTTTGTTCCTGAGTGGGCTCCTTGCGGTATTCAACACCCCAGTGCATCAGCACAATCACAAAGTCCACCTCTGGAGAAAGCGCTTTAATTTCGGTTTCCATTTTCTTTCTGTTGATCAGGCTTAAGTGCGTATTTCGCTCTTCTTCGGTCAAGGCATTTTCACTCATATTGCATCCGTAGGTATAGGCGAGGAACCCCACCTTGATGCCGTTCAAATCCTGAATTCTATGACGTGGCTCGTCTGCATCCTGATATGTTCCGATAACCTGCAGTTTCTCCCGCTGGATGATGCTTCTCGACTCCAGCAGCCCCTTCAGCCTTCGGTCCAGGCAGTGGTTGTTGGCCTGATTGACCATATCGAAGCCGGCATCGTAAAAAGACGACATAATCGCAGGCGGTGCATTGAAAACAGGATACCCCGAATAGTTTTTATCGGAATCCATCACAACCCCTTCATAGCTGATGAGGGAAAAGTCTGCTGCATCAATATAAGGTTTAACTTCATTGAATATGTATCTGTAATCATAAACATCGTCACCGATTTTACCCGATTTGATAACACCGGCATGCATGATGACATCACCGGCCGACAGGATGGAGGCTGTCACGACGGGCATGGGTGTTGGTGTTGGAGCTTCAGTTGGAATTGGTGCCTGTGTGGGTGCAGCGGTAGGTTCGGCAGCGATATTGGTCTGATTGGGAACATTTTTTTGTGTGCCGCAGCTGCTAAAGGCTGCGATGATAACGAGGAACAGGAAAAAAACTCTAATCTTCAACGTACATTACCCCCATTTGCGCCTATTTTATCATAGTTATGTCCCCTGTTGCAATGTGAAACGTGTCAAAAATCAGGAAGATTTCAGCTGCAGGATAGCGTAAAATCAGAAGAAATAAATAACAGGGATTGTATAATAGGGGTAGAATAAAGCAATCCTATATTTTTCATCAATGGGAATTGACCCCGAAGCGGGTATCGCGGATGGTTTTCAGATAATACCCGTGAACAGTAGCTTAAAATCTGCAGGATATACAGACATGTAAGTTGTTTTGCACATAATTGGAAAGAGGTGTTGAACATGGCAATGACGATGACGCAAAAGATATTGGCAAAGGCCGCAGGGTTAAAGAGTGTCAAGCCCGGGCAGCTGATTCAGGCCAAAGTGGATATGGTGCTTGGAAACGATATCACGGCCCCGGTTGCGATAAAGGAATTTGGAAAGGCCGGGTTGGATAAGGTATTTCATACCGATAAAATAGCGCTTGTGCCCGATCATTTCACCCCAAACAAGGATATCAAATCGGCAGAGCAGGTGAAGATGATGCGGGAGTTTGCCCGCAAAATGGGTATCAGGCACTTCTTCGAAGTGGGCCAGATGGGTGTGGAGCATGCGCTGCTGCCTGAACTTGGGCTGGTGGTTGCCGGTGATGTTGTCATCGGGGCCGATTCCCATACCTGCACCTATGGCGCATTGGGAGCTTTCTCAACCGGCACCGGAAGCACCGATATGGCTGCGGCGATGGCCACCGGTGAAATCTGGCTGAAGGTTCCGGAAGCAATCCGGTTCCATCTGATCGGCAAACCTTCCGAGTGGGTGGGCGGCAAGGACATCATCCTGCACATCATCGGCCTGACCGGTGTGGATGGATGCCTGTACAAATCCATGGAGTTCACCGGCGACGGCCTGGAGTTCCTCACCATGGACGATCGTTTTACCATTGCCAACATGGCCATTGAAGCCGGAGCAAAGAACGGGATTTTTGAGGTGGACGATGAAACCCTGAAATATATCCGCGAGCATTCGGGAAAAGCCTTCGAGGTTTTCTATGCCGACGATCATGCCGAGTATGTTCGTGAATACACCATCGATTTGGGCAAGCTGAAGCCGACAGTGGCTTTCCCGCATCTTCCCGAAAACACCAGAACCATTGATGAGGTCGGTGATGTTCCGATTCACCAGGTGGTCATCGGTTCCTGCACCAACGGCAGAATGGAAGACATGCGCATCGCGGCGAAAATTCTGGCAGGACGGAAGGTTCACAGGGATGTCCGGTGCATCATCATTCCGGCAACGCAAAGAATCTGGAAGGAATGCATGAAGGAAGGGCTGTTCGATATCTTTGTCGATGCGGGCTGTGCTGTTAGTACGCCCACCTGTGGCCCCTGTCTGGGAGGACACATGGGAATTCTGGCAGCCGGTGAACGCGCCGTATCCACGACCAACCGCAATTTTGTCGGCAGAATGGGTCATGTGAACAGCGAGGTATACCTCGCAAGCCCTGCCATTGCTGCTGCATCAGCGATTACCGGGAAGATTTCATCTCCGGACGAGGTCCAGTAAAAGGAAAGAAGGGTGATTCAAATGAAGTTTGAAGGAAAAGTGATTAAATACGGCGACAACGTTGACACCGATGTGATCATACCGGCCCGTTATCTGAATACCTCCGAGCACAGCGAACTGGCTGCGCATTGCATGGAGGATCTGGATGCCTCCTTTATAACCCGGGTTCAAAAGGGCGATATCATGATGGGGGGCAGCAACTTCGGCTGCGGTTCGTCCCGTGAGCATGCTCCCATCGCCATTAAAGCTTCGGGCATTGCCTGTGTCGTTGCAAAAACCTTCGCTCGTATTTTTTATAGAAACGCGATCAACATCGGCCTTCCCATCGTTGAAAGCCCTGAGTGCGTAGAAGATGCCGAAGAAGGCGATAAGTTGGGAATCGATCTTGAAAAGGGAATCCTCACCAATTATAATAAGGGAAAAACATATAAAATTGAACCCTTCCCGGAATTTATCCAGAAAATCATTGAGGCCGGCGGGCTGATGGCTTATATCCGATAAGCAGGCGTTGGAGGGAATTATGAACACATATAAAATCGCGGTTATGCCCGGTGACGGCATTGGCCCTGAAGTTATGAAGCAGGCGATCAAGGTGCTGGACAGGGTGGGTGAAAAATGCGGCTTTCAGCTGCAATACCGTAATGTGGATATCGGCGGAATCGCCATTGATAAAACCGGGGAACCCCTGCCCGAAGAAACACTCCAGGCTTGTAAGGCTTCCGATGCCGTTCTGCTTGGAGCAGTTGGCGGATATAAGTGGGATAACCTTCCCGGAAACAAACGCCCCGAAGCTGGCCTTCTGGGGATTCGCGCAGGGCTTGGACTTTTCGCCAATTATCGTCCGGCGGTCATCTATGCCCCACTCAAGGATGCAAGCCCGCTGAAAGACAGGATTACCAGGGACGGCCTGGATATTCTGGTATTGCGGGAGCTTACAGGCGGTATCTACTTCGGTGAAAAGAAGCGAATACTCGACAAAGGCGAACCCGCCGCGTATGATACGATGATTTACCGTAAATATGAGGTGGAGCGGATCACCCGGCTTGCCTTTGAAGCAGCACGGCTGCGCAGAAGGAAGGTCACTTCGGTGGATAAGGCCAATGTGCTGGAGGTTTCCCGTTTCTGGCGAGAAATCGTCATCGATGTTGCGAAGGACTATCCCGATGTCGAGCTGAATCATATGTTTGTAGATAATGCCGCCATGCAGCTGGTCATTCACCCCGAACAGTTTGATGTCATTGTTACGGGTAATATGTTCGGGGATATCCTGTCCGATGAAGCATCCATGCTGACGGGCTCCATCGGAATGCTGCCTTCGGCCAGCCTGGGTTCAGGCAGCCTGGGTCTGTACGAGCCTGTTCACGGTTCGGCGCCAGACATTGCAGGGCAGAACAGGGCAAATCCGCTGGCAACCATTCTGTCGGTGGCCATGATGCTGAAATACTCCTTCAAACTGGAGGATGCGTCAAAAATGATAGAAGATGCGGTTTTGAAGGTTCTGAATGATGGATTGATGACAAGAGACATTGCAACAGCAGATGCGACGGTCATCGGCTGCGAGGAAATGGGTGACGCAGTAACCGAAAGATTATAGGGTTGGAGGAAACTGATTTGAAATTAACCGGTGCAGAAATAATCATTGAATGCCTGAAGGAGCAAAATGTTGATACGATATTCGGATTTCCGGGCGGAGCCGTATTAAACATTTATGATGCGCTGTATAAAAGAGGTGCCGGCATCCGGCACATTTTAACCTCCCACGAACAGGGAGCTTCCCATGCGGCCGACGGTTATGCCCGTGCCAGTGGGAAAACCGGAGTTTGCATGGCTACGTCAGGACCTGGTGCTACCAATCTGGTGACCGGGATTGCCACAGCCTATATGGACTCCATACCCATGGTGGCTATCACCGGGCAGGTACCCTCCGCGCTGATCGGCAGGGATTCCTTTCAGGAGGTGGACATCACTGGAATTACCGAACCCATCACAAAACATAATTTTCTGGTGAAGGATGTTCAGGATCTGGCCGAAACCATGCGAAAAGCCTTTGAAATCGCATCCAGCGGAAGGCCGGGGCCGGTTCTGGTGGACGTATGCAAGGACGCTACGGCCAGCACTGCTGAGTTTGTTCCCTTCGACGGCAAAAAAAGACTGAACCTTGAAATAAAGAATCTTTTTTCCGAAGAAGAGCTGCAAAGTGCAGCTGCAGCGGTACAGGAGGCAAAAAAGCCCGTTATTTTGTCGGGCGGCGGCACCATCATTGCCGGGGTTACGGATTTGCTGCGCAACCTTTCTGAAAAACTGCACATCCCGATTGCCACAACGCTGATGGGTACCGGCTCAATTCCGGGATCGTACCCGTTATATACCGGACTGCTTGGCATGCATGGCACAAGGGTATCCAACAAGGTCGTTTCAGAGTGCGATCTGCTGATGAATGTCGGGGCTCGTTTCAGCGACCGTGTCATCAGCGATATCAAGCGCTTTGCACCGAATGCCAAAATCATGCATTTCGATGCGGATCCGGCCGAAATCAATAAAAATGTCACCGTACAATTTGCTCTGACGGGAAACGTTGATCAGATTTTAAAAGGAATTCTGGATAAAACAGAGGCAATTGAAGAAACCGAATGGGCAAAAACCGTGAAAAACTGGAAAGAGGAATACAGGCTTTTGTTTCCGGAGAATGGAACCCTTCGGCCATCGTATATCATAAAAAGCTTTAATGAACTGACCGGCGGGGATGCTGTTGTCACCACCGAGGTTGGGCAGAATCAAATCTGGGCTGCGCAGTTCTATCAATGCAACCGGCCCAGGCAGTACATTTCCTCCGGCGGCCTGGGTACCATGGGTTATGGCACAGGGGCGGCTATAGGCGCTCAGATGGCCAGGCCTGATAAAAAGGTCATCAACTTTGCCGGTGACGGAAGCTTCCGCATGAACTGCAACGAGCTTGCCACCGCCGTGCATTACAAGCTGCCGGTGATCATTGCCGTACTGAATAATGGGACGTTGGGAATGGTCAGGCAATGGCAGACCATGTTCTATGATAAAAGATACTCCCAGACCACCCTGGACAGGGGACCGGATTTCGTGAAGCTGGCCGAAGCATATGGTGCGATCGGCATTCGCGTGAAAACACCGCAGGAGGTCAGGCCTGCCATTGAGAAGGCCCTCGCTTCGAAGGATGTTCCGGTGGTCATCGATTTCGTGATCGACATTGATGAAAGGGTACTTCCCATTGTGCCTCCGGGCAAGGGAATCGACCAGCTGATATACGCCTGAGCGAAGCTCCTGTCATCCTGAGCGAAGCGAAGGATCTGAAAAAAAGTGTCATCCTGAGCGCAGCGAAGGATCTAGCGAAAACTATCGGATCGATTGAACAAGAAAAGGAGTGACAGAATAATGCGCAGTGATATAATAAAAAAAGGAATAGAACGGGCACCCCACCGATCCCTTTTCAAAGCGATGGGGTATACCGATGAAGAAATCGCCAGGCCGTTGATCGGTGTTGTAAACTCTGTCAACGAAATTGTTCCCGGGCATATCCATCTCGACAAGATTGCCGAGGCGGTGAAGGCGGGAATCAGGGCAGCCGGCGGCACACCGGTGGAATTCGGCTCCATCGGCATCTGCGACGGTATTGCGATGGGCCATGAGGGAATGAAATATTCACTGGCTTCCCGGGAATTGATCGCCGATTCCTGTGAAGCCATGGCGAAAGCTCATAGCTTCGACGGCATGGTTTTCATTCCAAATTGTGATAAGATTGTTCCGGGAATGCTGATGGCAGCGGCAAGGGTGAACGTGCCCTCCATCGTTGTCAGCGGCGGGCCCATGCTTTCAATACAAAGAGACGGTGCTTATCTGGATCTGAACAGTGTATTTGAAGCGGTCGGAGCTGTAAAAGCCGGCAAAATGACCGAAGATGAGGTCGCTCAATACGAGAACAGCGCATGTGCCAGCTGTGGATCCTGTTCGGGCATGTTTACGGCAAACTCGATGAACTGCCTTACTGAGGTATTGGGGATGGGGCTTCCCGGAAACGGTACCATTCCCGCTGTTTACGCCGAGAGGATCAGGCTGGCGAAACAGGCCGGCATGAAGGTCATGGAGCTTGTTGAAAAAGATATCAAACCATCGGATATTCTGGTTCCGGAAGCCTTTGAAAACGCGCTCACCGTGGATATGGCGCTGGGCTGCTCCACGAATTCGGTGCTGCATCTTCCGGCAATTGCCCACGAAACAGGTCTGAGGCTGGACTTGAACAGGATTAACGAGATCAGCTCACGGGTGCCAAACCTGTGCAAGCTTGCCCCAAGCGGCCCCTATCATGTTCAGGATTTATACCAGGCCGGCGGCGTTCAGGCCGTCATGAAGGAATTATCCCAAAAGGATCTGCTGCATCTTGACCTGATCACGGCAACCGGCCGTACCGTGGGTGAAAATATCCAAAATGCACGGGCGACCGACAGAAATGTTATCCGCAGTATAGACAATCCTCATACCAAAACAGGTGGCATTGCCATTCTGAAGGGGAATATCTCACCGGATGGCGCAGTGGTGAAGCGGGCTGCCGTTGCCGAAGAAATGCTGGTTCACAGCGGCCCAGCCAGGGTGTTCGACAGCGAAGATACGGCAATAGAAGCTATATATAATGGTAAAATCAAAAAAGGTGATGTGGTGATCATCCGTTACGAGGGGCCAAAGGGAGGGCCCGGTATGCGGGAAATGCTCGGCCCCACCTCGGCGATTGCCGGAATGGGCCTGGACAGGGATGTAGCATTGATTACCGACGGTCGGTTTTCAGGGGCGTCCCGGGGAGCTTCCATCGGGCATGTATCTCCTGAAGCGATGGTCGGAGGCCCAATCGCAGCTGTTCGGGACGGGGATATCATCAACATCAATATTCCTGAAGGAAAGCTGGATGTACAGCTGTCGCAGGAGGAAATCAACAGCAGGCTGAAGGACTGGAAAGCCCCCGAACCCCGGATTAAAACAGGTTATCTGGGCAGGTATGCAAGGCTGGTTTCTTCCGCTGACAAGGGCGCCGTACTGGAATAAAAGAATGAAACACATTACCGAAGGACGCTGGCAGTATTCAACAAACTAGCGTGCCTATGGAATTCAGCAATAAAGGAGGGGTTCTGAATGAAGCATATTCTGTCCGTATTGGTTAACAATCATGCCGGGGTGCTTTCAAGGGTGTCCGGCCTGTTCAGCCGCCGTGGTTTCAATATTGAAAGCCTGGCGGTTGGCATCACAAACAATCCTGAAATATCCAGGATGACTATCGTCGTGGAAGGGGACGAGAACACGGTGGATCAGGTGGAGAAACAGCTGAGCAAGCTGATCGACATCATCTGCGTACAGCGGCTGGACATTGATAACTCAGTCCACCGGGAACTGGCCCTGATCAAGGTGAGCGGCGATACGTCGGTTCGTTCAGAAATCATGCAGATTGCCGAGGTTTTCCGTGCCAATATCATCGATATCTCAAAGACAACCCTCACAATAGAAATCTCGGGCAGCGCCAAGAAGGTTGCAGCCATTCAGGATATGCTCCGGCCCTTCGGAATTCTCGAAGATGTCCGCACAGGTCTGATCTCCCTTGAAAGAGGAGAGAAAACCATTGTATAAGGGGAAATGATGACATAAAAGAACCGTTCCCATGTGTTCGGTGATTGAATAGAAAGAAAGGATGAATGAAAATGGCAAAAATGTTTTATGACAGTGATTGTGATCTGAAGCTGCTGGAGAACAAAACAGTGGCTATCATAGGTTATGGAAGTCAGGGTCACGCCCATGCACTGAACCTGATGGAAAGCGGCGTGAACGTCGTCGTCGGCCTTGCACCTGCGTCGAAAAGCCGTGAGAAGGCCCAGGCCGCCGGTCTGAAGGTTTTGGATACTGCGGAAGCAGCAAAAGCCGCCGATCTGATCATGATATTGGTCCCGGATCAGGTGCAGTCCGATATTTATAAGGATAGCATCGAGCGCAACCTGGAGGAAGGAAATGTACTGCTGTTTGCGCATGGCTTCAACATTCACTACAACCAGATCATCCCGCCGGAAAACGTTGACGTTGTGATGGTTGCACCAAAAGGCCCCGGCCATACGGTGCGTTCCCAGTATACCGAAGGACGCGGTGTTCCGTCCCTGATTGCCATTCATCAGGACTACAGCGGCAAAGCCCGTGAATATGCTTTGGCCTATGCAGCCGGTATTGGTGCAGGGCGTGCGGGTATTCTGGAGACAACCTTCCGGGAAGAAACCGAGACCGATTTGTTCGGGGAACAGGCGGTTTTATGCGGCGGCGTGACCGAGCTGATGAAGGCCGGTTTCGAAACGCTGGTGGCAGCCGGTTATCAACCCGAAAATGCATATTTTGAATGCATTCATGAAATGAAGCTGATTGTTGATCTGATCAACCAGGGCGGTTTTGAGTATATGCGTTACTCCATCAGTGATACGGCTGAATATGGGGATTACATCACCGGGAAAAAGATCATCACCGATGAGAGCAGAAACGCCATGAAGCAGGTATTGTCCGACATTCAGGATGGTACCTTTGCATCAAGATGGATCGCCGAGAACAAGGCCGGTGGTCGTGCAAAATTGCTTGCCACACGACGGAAGGAAGCAGAACACCAGTTGGAGAAGACTGGTCGTGAGCTTCGGAAAATGATGTCTTGGCTTAAAAAGTAAACTTGACAAAACCTTAACCATGCGGTATCTTTTTGGTAAAGCCTAAAAATATCAAGGTAATTTCGGTTTTTTTGACAGGGACTTTTAACTAACTGATAGGGGGATTTACCATGAAAGCAACCGGTTATGTAAGGAAACTCGACTCACTTGGACGCATTGTTCTTCCAAAATCTCTTCGCAGGCAGCTGAACATCAAGGAAGGCGACAGTATTGAAATGTTTGTTGATGATCAAGGTAACGTCGTTTTGGATAAATATATCCCAAGATGTACATTTTGTGAGGGCAACACCGAGAATATGGTCGAATACAAGGGCAAGATCATCTGCAGAGATTGTCTGAACATTCTGTAAGAGGTTCAGGTATCTGATAATTCCGGCGGAAGGTCGCTTGTGACCTTCCGTTGGAGAACCAACTCATATCTGCTTCAGGAATCGCAACCTTGATGTTTTAAGCACCGTTAACATTATCATGAGCCCGGGGTTAAATCCGGTAAACGCGGCAGAATTCAGTTTCTGCCGTTTTTTGTTGAGCCGGTGGGACGGCTCTCCATTGACTCACATTGGCACACTGACCGGGCTGCACATTAACAATTCTTGTTTTCTATCCGCTGCAACAGGGTAAAATGATAACATAATCAGTCCATGCCCCGGTCTGACAGATCATCGGGGAAAAGTCGGAGGTTATGATGCTGATTCGCGAAATGACCGAACAAATTGAGAAAAAGATCCTTTCACCGAATGCCCGGCTGGCTTCGCAGTCAAAGGGGCGTAAGCAGCCCGAAGAAAAATGCGAACTCCGCACCGAATATCAGAGAGACAGGGACAGAATCATTTACTCTAAAGCCTTCCGCAGGCTGAAACACAAAACACAGGTTTTCATATCTCCCGAAGGGGATCACTACAGAACCAGGCTTACGCACACCCTGGAGG